>NZ_JBEUDO010000016.1:0-53659 GCF_050584665.1 Nitrosomonas sp. ANs5 | reverse complement strand
CAAAAAACAAACGGCAACCTAAATCGGTAATTGAGTCCCCTATCAAAAATGTGCGCTCATACTCCTTGGCTGAATACATGCTCGGCTGCCGCGACAGTTTTCGCTATATCCGCGTCGCTATGCGCAGCGGATACGAATCCGGCTTCAAATGCAGAAGGCGCAAAATAGACACCCGCCTTCAGCATGGCGTGAAAGAAACGATTGAATGCCTCGCGATCGCTATCCATGACCTCAGCGAAACTTTTGGGCGGTTCCTGTCTGAAATACAGGCCAAACATGCCCCCTACCGCTTGCGCACTGAAGGTCACGCCATGTCTCCTGGCGGCGGCTGTCAGGCCAGCGGTCAATTGCCGTGTCTGCTCAGACAGCTTGTCAAAAAAACCTGGCACCTGGATTTGTCTTAATGTTTCCAATCCGGCGGCAACAGCAACCGGATTGCCCGAAAGCGTGCCCGCCTGATAAACCGGGCCCAGCGGCGCCAGGCACTGCATCACGTCGCGGCGTCCTCCAAAGGCCGCCAAGGGCATGCCTCCGCCGATCACTTTGCCGAGTATGGTGAGGTCAGGTTTAATCTGGTACAGCCCTTGCGCACATTCCAGGCCAACGCGAAACCCCGTCATCACTTCGTCCAATATCAATAAACTGCCATGCTGCGTGCACAGCGCCCTCAGCGTTTCCAGAAACGCTGGTTCAGCCCGGACCAGATTCATGTTACCGGCAATCGGTTCCACGATTACCGCCGCAATTTCACTACCGAACTCACTGAAAGCCTGCTTGGCGCCGGCCACATCATTGTAATCCAGTACCATTGTGTGCCCGGCCGTTTCTGCGGGCACGCCCGCCGAGCTGGGATGACCAAAGGTCAGGGCACCCGACCCAGCCTTGACCAGCAGCGCATCGTCATGCCCGTGATAACAACCCTCAAACTTGATGATCCGGCTCCTGCCGGTATAGCCACGCGCCAGCCGGATCGCGCTCATGCCGGCCTCTGTGCCGGAACTCACCAATCTGACTTGTTCCAGTGAAGGCAGCAGATGACAGAGCAATTCAGCAATTTCGAGCTCGGCCCGGGTCGGCGCACCAAAAGACATCCCATGACTTGCAGCGTCCTGCACCTTTTTGACGACCGCGGGATGTGCATGCCCGAGAATCAAGGGCCCCCAGGAGCCCACATAATCGATATAGGTCTGGCCTTCTACATCCCAAAAATAGGCACCCTGACCCCGTTCGAAAAATATCGGGGTGCCGCCAACCGATTTGAATGCGCGCACAGGAGAATTGACACCACCGGGAATATACTGCTGGGAACGTTCAAACAATTGTTGATTACTTGTTGTCATAGAAAGATTTATCTGGAAAGTTATAGAAAAGCGGAAGAATTAAAACCATCGAGAGAAACACTTTGCGGCAAACTCGATATCTTCGGCCCCGAACAATGCCTGGCTGACTGCGATTGCATCACATCCGTGCGCAACCAGGCTGACGGCGTTATTCAAATCAATGCCGCCGATCGCGACGACCGGAACAGATAACACTGACTTGGCCTCACTGATCAGGCTGGCCGCAGCACGGGCCGCATTGGGTTTGGTTGCCGAGGAAAAGAAAGCGCCGAACGCCACGTAGCTTGCGCCGGTCTGTTCCGCTTCGACAGCCCTGGTTAGCTGATTGTAGCAAGACACACCAATCAGCTTGTGAGATGCCAGACGGTCTTTGATTGCCGGGAGGGTACTATCGTCCTGGCCTACATGCAGTCCATCGGCACCGATCTGGCAAGCGAGTTCCAAGTGGTCATTGATAATCAGAGGCACGTGATAGCGTTGACAAAGCGTAAGAAGCGCGCTCGCTTGCGCGAGGCGGAGGGGGTCATCCGCATTTTTATTGCGGTATTGCATACAGCGTGCGCCCCCTGCCAATGCCTGTTCGACCATCCGGCAAAGCCGGCCGGTATCCGTGATATCCGGAGTAATGGCATAAAGGCCACTGATTTCGGGTCTGTTCATCGCCATCAATCTTCGGTTTTGCTATCTGGCTGCTCCGGAGAATCGTTTTCCATCCAGAAAAAACGGTCTGGTATATATTGCCCCATCCCTGGCCTGAAACCTGCCTTGAGCGCATGCCAAGTATAATCCTGAGCTTCATAGACACTATCTGCAACGGATATGCCATGCGCCAGCGACGCGGCTATGGCTGAAGACAAGGTGCAGCCCGAACCGTGATACGAGCCCGGCAGCCGTTGCCAGGTATCCGAACGCACGACACCGTTGATATCGTATAGCGTGTTGACCACCTTGGGCGTGTTCTCATGCGTGCCCTTGATCAACACATAGCCACACCCCCATTGCAGCAGCCGGTCGGCACTTTGCTGTAAACTGAGGATATCCGGATCATCTTCGTTCTCAAGCGCAATCCGCCTGGCTTCGAGACTATTGGGAGTGATGATTGTTGCCTGGGGAAACAGCATTTCGCGCATGGCCATGATGACTTCTTCGTTTGCGAATGAATCCCCGCGTCCTGACGCAAGCACTGGGTCGATTACCAGCGGAATATCCGGGTAATCGGAAATGACTTCAGTAATGGCCGCTATGGTTTCAACGCTGCCCAGCATGCCGATTTTAAAGGCCTGGACCGGCATATCCTGCAGTACGGTGCGCGCCTGATCAACGACCCATTCCGCATCCAACAGCAAAATATCTTCAACGCCAGTGGTATCCTGCACGGTGATGGCAGTGACGACAGTCAGCGGATGGCAGCCCATTCCGGCAAGCGTGAGAATATCCGCCTGGATGCCTGCGCCCCCGGTCGGATCACTTGCAGCAAAGGATAATACAATTGGAGGTGGTAGCGACATGCAATAATACCGTAAAATATCATTTTAACTTAAGCGAGCATACTTATCCATCATGACTACTGAGGACAATCAGGTTTATCATCGTTATATGTGCATGATTTGTGGTTTTATCTATGATGAAGCGGAAGGATGGCCACAAGATGGCATTCCTGCGGGCACACGCTGGGCAGATGTGCCCATCAACTGGACATGTCCGGAATGCGGCGCACGCAAGGAAGATTTCGAAATGGTCCAAATATAAATGCGCATCCTGCATACCATGCTGCGAGTGGGCAATCTCGAGCAATCCATCCAGTTTTACACCCATGTATTGGGCATGAGGGTGCTGCGCCGCAAGGATTATCCGGAAGGAAAATTCACATTGGCCTTCGTTGGTTATCAAGACGAAGCGGAAGGCACGGTACTGGAACTCACCCATAACTGGGAGACGAATCAATACGAACTGGGTACGGGCTTTGGCCATATTGCAATCGAAGTGGATAATGCCTACGAAGCTTGCGAGAAAGTCAAGCAACTCGGTGGGCGTGTCACCCGGGAAGCGGGTCCGATGAAGCATGGTACAACCGTGATTGCGTTTGTGGAAGATCCCGATGGTTACAAAATCGAGTTTATTCAGAAAAAACAATAAAAACTGACGTCATCATGAATACCTCCCTTGCCATTGCGCAATCCAGCCGCTCCAGTAATCAGGTGCTCAGCCTCAATCTGCGCCTGGCAAACCGGCATGGTCTGATTGCCGGCGCAACCGGCACCGGCAAAACAGTGACCTTACAAGTTCTGGCCGAGCAGTTCTCCCGGGCGGGGGTACCGGTATTCATGGCCGACGTAAAAGGCGATCTCTCTGGCCTGGCCATGCCCGGTGGCGGCAACCAGAAAATCGACGCACGTATTCGGGCACTGGGGCTGAATGGCTTCACTTACCAAGATAATCCGGTTATTTTCTGGGATGTGTTCGGCGAACAAGGGCACCCCGTACGGGCCACGGTGTCGGACATGGGGCCACTGCTTCTGGCGCGCATGCTCCATCTCAATCCCGTACAAACGGGCATTTTGACCATCGTATTCAAAATTGCCGACGACCACGGACTGCTGTTGCTCGATCTCAAAGATCTGCGCGCCATGCTGACCTACGTCTCGGAAAATGCACGCATTTTATCCTCGGAATATGGACATATCGCGCGCGCAAGCGTCGGTGCGATTCAACGCAGCCTGCTGCAGCTTACCCAGGAAGGTGGCGATCATCTTTTTGGTGAACCCATGCTGGATATCACGGACTTGATGCAAACCAATGGCGACGGCCATGGCACGATCAATATTCTGGCTGCTGAAACCCTCTACCGCACACCGCGCGTGTATGCCACATTATTGTTATGGCTGTTGTCGGAGCTGTTCGAACAGCTCCCCGAAATCGGCGATAGCGAGCGCCCCAGGCTGGTATTTTTTTTCGACGAGGCGCACTTGCTATTCAAAAATGCCCCCAAGGCATTGCTTGACAAGATTGAGCAGGTCGTGCGTCTGATCCGCTCGAAAGGAGTGGGTATTTATTTCATCAGCCAGAATCCCCTGGATATCCCGGATGCCGTACTGGGACAGCTGGGCAATCGGGTCCAGCATGCCTTGCGCGCTTTCACACCGAAAGATCAGAAAGCAGTCAGAGCCGCTGCCCAAACTTTCCGCACCCATCCCGGCATCGATGTTGAAACAGCCATCACCCAGCTGGGAATTGGTGAAGCCCTGGTTTCGTTTCTGGATGATGAGGGCCGTCCTCATCCGGTGGAAATGGCCAACGTCCATCCTCCCCACAGCCTGATTGGTATGCTGCCCGCCTCTGCACGACAATCGATCATTCGCAACTCCCCCATTTATGGGCTTTACGAAACGTCCATCGACCGGGAGTCCGCTTATGAAATTTTACAGGCACGCACCGAACAATCCAGCGGGACAAACCCGGCCAGACAGGCGAATTTGCCCACTCAAAGTCAGGCCAATACCAGCAGACAATCAGGCCGTACTTCGCCAGGCCTGATCGAAACATTCGCCAGGCAGACCGCTCGCACAGTTGGCAATGAAATCGGGCGGCGTATCATAAGAGGGGTATTAGGCTCGATTCTGGGCAATGGGCGCCGCTAGGAGGCTGTCCGAGAATAGACTGATCTACTGCGGACGATTCTGGCTGGCTGGATTTTTCGATCCTTTTCGTTGAATAGAACGACTATTCGCCTCAAATGATCGAAAAATCCCGCTCAACCAGCCTCGCCCTCGCTACGATCGCTATTCTCGGACAGCCTCCTAGCAGACTGATTGCAAGTAACGGCAACGGCTGGCTGGCCACCCATTTGAATATTCCGGTTGCAAGCAACTTGATTCAGGCAACATGGAATTTCGGATTTCGTGCAAAGTCTATGTAATTGCCATCAACAATAATTCATTCATCCAAACGGTCAAATATGAGCACATCAACGCATGATATAGCCAACGAGATTCAACCACAGTTAATCTTTACCGACAACGCCGCCAGTAAAGTCAGAGAACTGATTGAGGAAGAAGCCAATCCTGAACTGAAACTGAGAGTCTTTGTCAGCGGCGGTGGCTGCTCAGGATTCCAATATGGCTTCACCTTTGACGAAACCATCAATGAAGATGACATCGTAATGGAAAAACAGGGCGTGAAACTGCTTGTTGATTCGATGAGTTTTCAATATTTGATGGGTGCCGAGATTGACTATCAGGAAAATGCCCAGGGCGCGCAATTTGTCATCAAGAATCCGGCGGCAGCCAGCACTTGCGGTTGCGGTTCTTCCTTTTCCGTTTAGCATTGCTCCAGGAAAAAGCCGCATCGGCACCGTTCCTCTTGGAATCCGAGTCTTGTATGCAGCAAGACCAAAAGCTGATGCGCCGGAATGCATCGAAGCTAGGAGGCTGTCCAAGAATAGCGATCGTAGCGAGGGCGAGGCTGGTTGAGTTGGATTTTTCGATCATTTGAGGCGAATAGTTGTTCTATTTAACGAATAAGGATCGTAAAATCCGGCCAATCAGGCTCGTCCGCAGTAGATCAGTCTATTCTCGGACAGCCTCCTAGACCGGGCAGGGCCGCGCTTGTGCCGCGATGGCTTTCAGGCGAGATAAATAGCGCCAAGAATCCGACTGGCATGGGCGCCGGTCACAACCGGCAGATTACCCGGCGCCCGTTCGATAGCCCGCTGCGCCAACCAGCCAAAGGCACAGGCTTCCACCCAATCGGCATCGATGCCCAGCGCATCGGTCAATTTGATTTCTCTGGCGGGTAGGCCTTGCCGCAGCTGGCAGACGAGCGCGCTGTTATGCGCGCCGCCCCCACACAAATAAACTTCATTGGCTGCCGGGCAATGGGCCAACACCGAGCGAGTGATCGTGGCTGCAGTCAGCGCTACCAAGGTTGCCTGCACATCCTGCGCCGCCTCATCGCCTTGCAAGCAAGATTGCAGCCAATCAATATTGAACATTTCCCGACCGGTACTTTTGGGAGGCGGCAGGGAAAAATAGGGAAATGCCAGCAAATCTTCCAGAAGCCGGGGAATGACTCTGCCGCTTGCACCCCATTGCCCATCACGATCATAAGGCATATTCAAATGCCTGACACACCAGGCATCCATCAAGATATTGCCCGGACCGCAATCAAAGCCAGTGACATGCCCACTGACCGGCAGACAGGTAATATTGGCTATCCCCCCGATATTGACGATCAAGCGGTCAATGGCAGGATGGGCAAACACTTCCCGATGGAATGCCGGTACCAACGGCGCACCCTGCCCGCCTGCTGCTATGTCACGGCTCCTGAAGTCGGTCACAACTGCAATACCAGTCAGCTCGGCCAGCAATGCGCCATTGACCAACTGAATACTGTAGCCATTCTCAGGCTGCGGACAATGCCTGACCGTCTGCCCATGACAACCAATCGCCACGACCTGCCGCGGATTGAGACCGGTTCCATCGAGCAAACGCCTCACCGACTCTGCGTATAGTTTGGCAATACGATTGGCCAGCACTGCAGCACGATGCAACTCGTCCTTGCCACGCTGATTGAGTGCCAGTAACGCTGTCCGCAATGCCTCATCGTAAGGCATGTAACACGTGCGTTCAAGTGGACAAGATTGTGTGAAATCCACCAGAACCGCATCGATTCCGTCGAGGCTGGTTCCCGACATGATGCCTATATAATGCGTGCCGCTCACTTATCCGTCGTCGTCAGCCAGCAAGCTGTCAGTTGTTCACTGCTGCAAACCCCGTGTTGCGCAGCAGATCCAACTGTGTCAACAAGGTCTTGGTTTGTCGATGGAATGCCGCACGGTACTTCTTGCCGATCGGTTGCGCAGCCGGCATGACGATCTTGGATGGATCACGCTGCACGCCATTGACCCTCAGTTCATAGTGAAGGTGGGGGCCGGTTGCCATGCCCGTTGCGCCGACGTAACCAATCACATCCCCCTGCTTGATCCGTTTCCCAGGTTGCAAATTTTTGCTGAATTTGGATAGATGTCCATAGGCAGAACTGTACTGGGCGTCATGCTTCAAAATGATCAGATTGCCGTAACCATTCTGCCAGCCTTTGAACGCCACGATACCATTTGCAGTCGCCATGATGGGGGTGCCGGTCGGTGCGGCATAGTCAATTCCTCGATGGGCGCGCCATTTTTTCAGGATTGGATGATAGCGGGCCTTGGTAAAACCGGAACTGATCCGGGAAAACTTCAACGGCGCCAGCAGAAAGGGTCTACGTAGGCTCTCGCCTGCAGGGGTATAGTAATCGCCTTCCCCATCCTCCATCTGGAAGTAAACCGCACGATGGGCTTTACCCTTATTAAAGAACTCTACCGCGAGTATCCGGCCTATTTGCGTTTTGCCGCTTTCATCCTGCCCCGATTCATAAACAACCGTAAAACGGTCACCTTTATGCAAGTCGCGATGAAAATCGATGCGGCTGGAAAAGATGTCAATAATTTGCGAGCCAATTGTACTCGGCAGACCGGCTTTATCAACCGCCGCGAACAGTGAACTACTGATAAGCCCCGATCCCACCCGGACATGCGTTTGATGGTCAACGGGCTGTTCGCGCAACTCAAAGGCACCATCGACTTTTTCCATTAAAAACTGTTCGCCATTTCCGTAAAAATAACGCAGTTTCAACAATTCGCCATTCGGTTTAGTCTCGGCATGAACGACCTCGCCCGGTTTAAGCCGGCGCATGGCCCGACTGTCGCGCGCTGTATCCAGAAAACTGATTCTGTCGGCCTGATTGACTTCGAGGCGGGCAAGTATCGCTGCGATTGTATCGCCACGTCGTATGCCTTCCTGATGCCAGAAAGTCATATCGGGATCAGATGAAGCAAATTTTTCCGGAAGAGGCAGTGAGCGAACGATGCGCTGGGTAGGCACTTCCTGCAACGAGGCGTCGGGGACGATTCCAAAGGCGGTGACCATGCCAAATAAGGGCACACTGGATAAAATAGTAATCCAGCGCACTTTTTTTTGTGCAAGAATGCTAAGTTTTTGCGCTAGAATGCTCGTTTTTTTCGGGGGTGATTGGTAATACATCAAATGTCATCACTCCTGTTCGCTGATTAAAACTTTTGTAGTCTAGCATGGAAATACGCCAATATGATGACGACTGATTTATCTTTGATTCGCCGTGGCTGAAACGATTGCCCAACAACTAACAGCCATAAAGCGCGGCTGCCAGGAACTGCTGATTGAAGAAGAGTTTGCGCATAAACTCGCTCAGGCAAAACCGCTGAGGATCAAGGCGGGATTCGACCCCACGGCGCCTGACCTGCATCTGGGGCATACCGTCTTGCTTAACAAACTGCGCCTGCTTCAGGATATGGGACATCATGTCCTGTTTCTGATTGGCGACTTTACCGGCATGATCGGTGATCCCAGCGGCAAGAATGCGACACGCCCGCCTTTAACACGCGAGCAAGTCGCCTCTAATGCCGAATCTTATACTACACAGGTATTTAAAATACTCAGGCCTGATCAGACAGAGGTCGTATTCAATTCAGCCTGGATGGACAAACTGACTGCAGCCGACTTGATCCGGCTTGCCGCCTCCCATACCGTGGCGCGCATGCTGGAACGAGATGACTTCAGTAAACGTTATCGCAACAATCAGGCGATAGCCATACACGAATTCCTCTATCCCCTCATCCAGGGCTATGATTCAGTGGCATTAAAGGCCGATCTCGAATTGGGCGGCACCGACCAGAAATTCAACCTGTTAATGGGACGCGAATTACAGAAACATTTCGGACAGGCCCCGCAATGCATCCTGACCATGCCCTTGCTGGAAGGACTCGACGGCGTCCAGAAAATGTCCAAATCACTGAATAACTATGTCGGCATTACTGAGCCCCCGGGAGAGATTTTTGGCAAATTGATGTCAATCAGCGATACTTTGATGTGGCGCTATATTGAATTGCTCTCCTTTGAATCACTGGACACAGTGCATCAGTGGCAGCGAGAAGTGGAAGCGGAACGCAATCCACGTGAAATCAAAGTACAATTCGCCCAGGAGATCGTCGCACGTTTCCACAGTCAGGCCGACGCCAATCAGGCACTGGCCGATTTTGAGGCCCGTTTCAGCAGGGGCGCGTTGCCCGACGATATTCCGGAGAAAACCCTATGCATCCAGGGCGACGCCTTGCCAATCGCGCAGCTGCTCAAGCTCGCATCGCTGACTGCCAGCACCAGCGAAGCCTTGCGCATGATCGGACAGGGCGGTGTAAAACTGGATGGCAACAAAGTTGTGGATAAATCAATGACCATCCCACTGAATGCCACCGTCATTGTTCAGATTGGCAAACGCAAGTTTGCAAAAGTCACTCTTTTACCCGAATAAAGCAGACAAACGCTGTTGCAGGATCGCTAATAATATCTATGATGAATGATGATATCGTAATACTCCCCTGCGAAACGCGGGCACGCGAATTCGACGCCAAATTACTGCTCGCCTGTCATCTTGCCGAAAGCGGTCTGCCCACCATCGTTGGCGCCAAAAAAGTGATCGACAAAATGGCCACATCCTTGCCGCGGGGCCTCTATATTGGCAAAAGCATGACGGTGCGCAGCGCCACTGTTTTGCGCATGCTGCGGCGGCTAGGCTTCACCGTCACGGCCTGGGATGAGGAAGGACTGGTATGGGCCACGCCCGAACTGTATCGCCTGACAAAACTGGATGCCCAAGCACTTCAGGAACCCTCGTGCATCTTTGCCTGGGGAGAGGCCAATGCAGCGGCCATCCGCGATCACCCCAGCTTCACCGATGCACCGCTGCATTTGACCGGCAATCCACGCACAGATTTGCTGCGGCCGGCGCTGCGCGGACTTTTCAACGGGCAGACGGACGATTTGCGTGCGCGCTATGGTAAATTTGTGTTGATCAATACCAATTTTTCCCGAATCAATCATTACTATCCGGGAGAAAGTCATCTGCTCAATCTGCTCGAGGCCCAAAAACACAAGCAGGGACAATCCAGCGATCCCAAGCTCGGCATGGCCATCCATAAAAAGACGATTTTCGAACACTTCCTGAAAATGGTGGCGGCGGTGGGCGAGGCGTTTCCTGATATCACCGTTGTGATTCGCCCGCATCCGTCCGAGAATCACGCCACCTGGATCGAGGCGACCCGCCATTGCAGCAATGTACAGGTGCTTTATGAAGGCAATGTCGTTCCCTGGTTGATGGCGGCAGCCGTAACCGTTCACAATAGTTGCACGACAGCAGTCGAATCTTTCCTGCTCGATCGCACCGCCTTGGCCTATTGCCCGGTAACCGCCGAAGCCTATGACCATCCACTGCCCAACAATCTCAGCATTCAATGCCAGAATCTGTCCACCCTATTGGACTGGATCAAGCAGGCGCTGGTCGACAGCGCAACACTGGATGCGCAGCATATTCAGCAACGCAAGGACTTGGCCCGCCATCATCTGGCCTCGTATGACGGCGCAACATCATGCGAACGGCTGGTATCGGTCATTCATCAGCTGAAAAAACAGTCCGTGCAGAGTCGCCCTCCGCTGCTGACGCGGGCGGTAGGATTGAGCACGGCTTACTGGCGCAAAGCGATCAAGAAACGCATTGAAGCCCAATTACCGGGGCATCGCAATAATACCAACTATCTGCGGCATATGTTTCCACTTACCTCTAGCGCAGATGTCGAATATCAAATACAACGCATGGGCAGTCAGCTGGGCCGCTTTCAGAAGCTGCGCATCAAGGAGCTGACCGAAAATGTGTTTATGATTCAGTGACAGTAAACGGAAGTGGCGATGGACGGCCAGCGCACTGCTCGGACACACCCAAAATTAGAGATTACTCATTATAAAATTCGCACTACCTCTAGGCTATGAAAACTAAAGTAAAAATTATCGGAGCCGGTTCAATCGGCAATCATCTCGCATATGGATGCCGGCAGCAGGACTGGGAAGTTGTGCTGTGCGATATCGATCCGGCTGCACTCGAGCGTACCCGCACGGAAATCTATCCCAACCGTTATGGTCGCTGGGATGAAACCATTCGGCTGGCGCATCCCGACGCTATGAGCGAAGAAGATTTCGATGTCGTCATCATCGGCACGCCGCCCGACACACATATCAAAATAGCGCTCGACATCCTGAAACAGCACCCGCCAAAATTGCTGTTGATCGAAAAACCATTATGCCCCCCTTCCCTGGCTGATTGCGAACAATTACGTAGCCGGGCAGAATCATTGGGCGTTCAGGTCCTGGTCGGTTACAACCATACCCTGACGCCCAACACGCGCCTGACAGAACAATGGCTGCAAACCGGTTCGCTCGGCAAGATACTGACCATTCACGCCCAGATTCGAGAACACTGGCAAGGCATTTTCAAAGCCCATCCCTGGATTTCCGGCCCGGAAGAAACCTATCTCGGCTATACCGAACGCGGGGGGGGCGCACTTGGCGAACATTCGCATGGATTAGCCATTTGGCAGCATTTTGCGCATCTCAGTGGTCACGGACGGATTGTCGAGGTGTCAGCGATGCTCGATATGGTTGAGGAACGTGGCGCCTGCTATGATCGGTTGGCGCAACTCAATCTGCGCACCGAAAGCGGCCTGACCGGCTTATTGGTCCAGGATGTCATCACGGAGCCGGCTGACAAGCAATTGCGGCTGCAAGGCGAGAATGGTTACATCGACTGGTTTATCAATCTCAAGCCGGGCGTGGATGCCGTCAAGCTGCAATTGCAGGGCAAACCCGAACAATTTCAATACTTCGAAAAAACCCGGCCGGATGATTTTCAGCCCGAAATTAGGCATGTCGGCGATCTGCTCGCAAATTCAGGGCAAATTTCGCCCATCTCCCTCCAGCAGGGAATGGAAACCATGCTGGTGATCGCAGCTGCGCTCCGCTCGCACGCAACCGGACGCGTGGTTAAAATCGATTATGATCGTCCCTACGGTCCTGACTCGCTGCAGTAGCCGCCTGAACCCACGCATATGTACGCACAAAGAAAAGTACTGGCCGTCGTACCTGCCCGCGGAGGCAGCAAGGGCGTGCCATTGAAAAATTTACGCAAAATTGGCGGCACTTCCCTGGTCGGGCATGTCGGACAACTGGTGCGCGAACTGGGCTGGATCGATCGCGCGGTCGTCTCCACCGATCATCCGGAAATCGCTCGAACCGCCGAGCAGGTCGGCCTCGCCGCGCCATTCTGGCGGCCGGCCGAACTTTCCGGGGATCGGATTGGTGACATTCCGGTATTGCAACATGCTTTACAGACGATGGAATCGATCGATGGCTGCGAATATGACATCATTCTCATGCTGCAACCGACTTCCCCCCTGCGCTTGCCGGATCATGTGGCCGCAACAGTCGAGAAACTGGTGCAAGGCAACTTTGATGCCGTCTGGACCGTCAGTCCGACCGATCTCAAATATCATCCGCTCAAACAGCTGGCGTTGGATGATGATGCCATGCTCGGGTTATGGGATCAGCGTGGCACAGACATTATCGCCCGCCAGCAGCTCAAGCCTGTATACCATCGAAATGGCGCAGCCTATGCCCTGACCCGTGCATGTCTGCTCACCCAGTCTGCGCTCATGGGCGCGCGCAGCGCCGCAGTCGTGATTGACACGCCCATGCTGAGCATCGATAGCGAAGACGATCTCAACCAGGCAGAATGCTTGCTGAACAAGCAAGCAAGCCAGCATGCTCCCCAGCTGAGAGTACGCCAGGAAGGTGCAGCGGCACCGTTCAAAACCTTTGTGGTGGATATCGATGGCGTACTGGCATCATTGGTTTCCAATAACGATTACACGCTGAGTCAACCCTTACAGGAAAATATTGCCATCATCAATCGATTGCATGAGGCGGGCCACAGGATTATTTTGTTTACTGCACGCGGTTCGGCCACCGGCATAGACTGGCAGGATGTAACCCGCAAACAGATGACTGACTGGAACGTGCGCTATCATGCCCTGCAGTTTGGCAAGCCCGCAGCGGATTATTATATCGACGATCGGCTGATCACGTTACAAGAGGCGTTACAGCATTGTTGATGCGCATGCATGCTTTTGTGTTGCCAAGACCAGGTAGAAAACCAGCTGCCGGGTCGAATCCGCGACAAACCCGCTTTAACCATCAGACAATCCGCCCGACAGGCGCAGAATCAGCACATGCTTACTCGTTATAGAGTCGCATGTATGAATTGTTTCCAGACTCTCAAGTAAAAAATATTGTTCAAGGACGATCATGAAGACACTGTTAGACCAATTATATATTTTTGAAATGGCCAACAACCACCAGGGCAGCGTGGAACATGGTCTGAAAATTATCGATGCAACCGCCAAAGTTGCCCGGAAACATCAGATCAAAGCGGCAGTCAAGTTGCAATTGCGCGAACTGGATACCTTTATTCATCCAGATTACAAGGGTCGCACGGATGTCAAGCATATTGGCCGCTTTGAAAGCACTCGTCTCACCATGGATGATTTTCAGCGGTTAGTAGAAGCGATCCGTGAGCAGGGGCTGGTCACGGTAGCCACACCGTTCGATGAGCAGTCCGTACAAACCTGCCAGGCTCTGGGTGTGCAGGTATTGAAGCTTGCCAGCTGCTCGGCAACCGACTGGCCACTGATTTCAGCCATCGCAGATGCCAACCGCCCGGTGATTGCCTCGACTGGTGGCTTGAGCATTTACGACATCGACAATCTGGTCAGTTTTCTACATAAACGGGTTCCTGCTTTTGCACTGATGCATTGTGTCTCGCTTTACCCCACACCGAACGAACGCATTCACATGAATTTTCTGAGCAAGATTATGCGCCGTTACCCCTATGTATCAGTCGGATACTCCGGTCATGAGGCGCCCGACAATCTCGAAGTTGCCATGGCAGCCATCGCCAAGGGCGCACGCTTGCTTGAACGCCACATCGGGGTGGCGACACCCGACATTCAGCTCAACACTTACTCGCTGGATCCAGAGCAGGCTGACCAGTGGGTAGCCGCTGCCGAACGCATGCGCGCCATTTGCGGGGCGAGCGAGGAGAAACATGTCATACAAAATGAGAAGGACTCACTGCGCGAGCTGCAGAGAGGAGTTTTTGTCAAACGCAACATCGCACAGGGAGAAGAAATCCGGCCAGAAGATGTATTCTTCGCCATGCCTTGCGCAGAGGGACAGCTGACAAGCGGTGAATTCGGTCAGTTGCGCGCACATTTTGCCGCCTCCCGCGATTACGTGACCGGCTCAGCTGTATTCGAAGCGCCCAAGCACGATACCATGCGGCTCATCCGGGGGATTCTGCATGATGCGAAAGGCCAGTTATACGAGTCAGGCATTTCTCTCGGCGATGACTATACGGTTGAAATCTCGCATCACTATGGCCTCCCCCGCTTCCGGGAAACAGGCTGTATTCTGGTCAATCTGATCAACCGAGAGTATTGCTACAAACTGTTGATCATGCTGCCGGGACAGAAACATCCACCGCATATGCACAAACAGAAGGAGGAAACCTTTTGCATGTTGTGGGGTGATTTGACGGTCAATCTGCACAAGCAAGACACACAGGAGTCGGTCAATATGAAACCCGGCGACAAATTACTGGTGCCGCGCGGCACCATGCATGATTTTGCCACCCGGTCAGGCGCCATTTTTGCCGAGGTTTCCACGCATAGCATCGTGGGGGATTCCTATTATGCACATCCGGAAATCGCGGAGCTAGACCCGATGCAACGCAAAACTATTCTGGAAAGCTGGTAAGGCGATCATCTAATCGCACATCATTCGTTACTGTCTGACGGAGGCCTCTGAACCTCCCGGATCACCTCCTGAAAGTCGCCAATGTCCTCAAAGCTTCTGTAGACCGAGGCAAAACGGATATAGGCGACTTTATCCAGGATATACAGCTCTTGCATGACCCATTCACCGATGGTGCGAGAGGTAATTTCCTGGACCCCCGTACTCAAGAGTTTCTGCACAATGCGCTCCATGGCCGCATCGACCTGCTCGGTTGGAACCGGGCGCTTGTGCAATGCCCGCGTAAAACTGGTATAGAGTTTGTTCCGGTCAAATTCGACACGGTTGCCATCCTGCTTAATGACCTGCGGAAATCGCAATTCAATTGTTTCGTAAGTGGTAAAACGCTTCTCACAGGCCATACAACGCCGCCTGCGCCGGATCCTCGTCCCCTCCTCGCTCTCGCGCGAATCAATGACGCTGGTATCCTCAGCACCACAAAATGGACATCTCATAGCTGAATGCTGTCGCCAGAGCCAGTGAATGGCTCCGGGCTGTCAGAAAGGAAAATTGGCTGGTTAACGATGAGCCCGATCACTCTCCATAAACGGGAAATTTTGTGCACAGCGCTTGCGCCTGCTGAGCCACCTGCTCCAGGACTTTGGAATCATGCGGCGCATCCAGCACGTCCGCCACCAAATTGGCCAGCTGTTCGGCTTCCAGCTCCTTGAAACCACGGGTGGTAATGGCTGGGGTACCAATACGAATACCGCTGGTGACAAACGGCTTCTGCGGATCATTCGGGATCGCATTTTTATTGACGGTGATATGCGATGCTTCCAGTGCGGCCTCAGCCTCTTTTCCGGTTAGATTCTTGGCGCGCAGATCGACCAGAAACATATGACAGTCGGTACTGCCGGAAACAATCCGCAAACCTCGCTGCTGCAGCACCTTGGCCATGACGCGTGCATTTTCGATCACCTGCTCCTGATAATCCTTGAAACCCTGGCTGGCAGCTTCCTTGAAGGCCACCGCCTTGGCTGCGATCACATGCATGAGCGGCCCGCCCTGAGTCTGCGGGAATACTGCGGAATTGAGGGATTTCTCATACTCGGCTTTTGCCATGATCACCCCGCCACGCGGCCCCCGCAGTGTTTTATGCGTAGTGCTCGTCACAAAATCGGCAATTCCGACTGGATTGGGATAGAAACCGGCTGCGATCAAACCTGCATAATGCGCCATATCGACAAACAAATAGGCCTCTACGCTGTCGGCAATTTTCCGGAAACGTTTCCAGTCGATGATTCTTGCATAGGAAGAAGCGCCGGCGACAATCATGCGTGGCCGGTGCTCCAGCGCAAGCCGTTCCACCTCGTCATAATCGATCTCTTCGGTATCGGGATCCAGTCCATAAGCCACTGAATTGAAAATTTTGCCACTCATGTTGACGGCCGAACCATGCGTCAGATGGCCGCCATGCGCGAGCGACATACCCAGAAGCGTATCGCCCGGTTTCAGGGCCGATAAATAGACAGCGGCATTCGCCTGAGAACCGGAATGCGGCTGCACATTGACATATTCCGCATCATATAAGGCTCTGAGCCGGTCAATCGCAAGCTGCTCGACTATATCCACGTATCGACAGCCACCATAGTAACGCTTGCCGGGATAGCCTTCCGCGTATTTGTTGGTCAAGACCGATCCTTGTGCCTGCAAGACCGCCGGACTCGCGTAATTTTCCGAAGCAATCAGTTCGATATGATCTTCCTGACGCTGAATTTCCCCTTCAATCGCCTGCCATAAATCAGGATCAACCTGTCTGATTGTCACTTTCTGTGAAAACATAACATCCGCTCTCTAGTTTTTATTTGAAACGATCATTCTATCATCGCGCAGCTTACTAAGCTGCGATTGTACGTATTTCTTGTTATGCCAAGGCAAAGGATCAATTTGACTTCATTTCGTGAATTAGCGATGATAATAAACTGTTACCCAAAATATCTAGGAGGCTGTCCGAGAATAGCGATCGTAGCGAGGGCGAGGCTGGTTGAGTTGGATTTTACGATCATTTGAGGCGAATAGCCGTTCTATTTAACGAAAGGGATCGTAAAATCCGGCCAATCAGGCTCGTCCGCAGTAGATCAGTCTATTCTCGGACAGCCTCCTAGTTTAATTCACTCTATTACACTTACAGGAGCTATCATGGCCACAAACGAAACACTCAAGCAACAGGTCAATGCCATCATTCAAAGCAGACACTTGCTGCAACACCCCTTCTACATTGCCTGGACGGAAGGCAAACTCACCAGAGAGCAGCTGCGCCATTATGCCGAACAATATTTTTATAATGTTCTGGCCGAACCCACCTACCTGAGCGCGGTGCACTTCAACACGCCGCATTTCCACGATGCGCGCAACAGTGGTGATATCAGTGTACGTCAGGAAGTCCTGAAGAACCTGATCGACGAGGAACATGGCGAGAAAAACCATCCTGCACTCTGGAAAACGTTTGCATTCGCACTCGGTGCCGACGATGCCAGCCTGGCGAAAGCTGATGCCCTGCCGGAAACGCAGGACCTGGTTTCCACTTTCCGGGATATTTGTTTGAGTCAGCCGTTCTATGCCGGCCTGGCTGCCCTGCACGCATTCGAATCGCAAGTGCCCGATATCGCAGCAGTCAAGATCGATGGCCTGGCCAAATTCTATGGCATGAACAACCCCCAGGATTATGAATTTTTCTCGGTCCACCAAAAAGCGGATGTTTACCATTCACAGGCAGAATGGGCCATCATCGAAAAATTCGCCGACACGCCAGAAAAACAGGCTGAAGTACTGGCCGCGACGCGCCGGGCATGTGACGCACTCTGGAAGTTCCTGGACGGCGTTCATCAAACCTATTGTGCCAATCTCGAATGTGAAGCAGAATCTGCAGTAACCCTGCATTAAGACCCGATTCGACTGGCAGTTCAGCGTGACCGGGTGGCAGACAGCCTGCAAGATTGGCAAACCACCTGGTCATTTCTTAAATCTCACCTTCTCCTTTGCCTGGCCGCCCGCAATGGCCTGACGCCTTCCAGCTTGGCAAAGCAGACCCGGCGAATCGTAGCCAGAAAATCCTGCAGATAACCCAAAGTAGCGGTTTCCTCCCGCACTGAAAGATACAAATCGCTCCACAACCCGCGGCTACCAATGCGCCGGGCAATCACGTAATCATAATCCAGATAGTTGGTGATCCCCCAGCCAGGGAGTGCGGCGATGCCACGCCGGCTGGCCACAAGTTGCAGAATGGCCACGGTAAGTTCGGCCGTGCGACGCTGCCAAGTGACATTGGCAGGGATCAATACCTGACGAATTAAATCAATTCGTTCATCGGGCACCGGGTAAGTAATCAGCATATCGCAGGAGAAATCTTGGGCCTCGAGCACGCGTTTTTTGCCCAGCTCATGGCCAGGCGCAAGCACCGCCAGGATCTCGAAGCGGAATAAGGGAAAATGTTCGATGCCAGGCTGCAGCCTGGGCTCCGATCCGATGACCACATCCGCAGCACCATTCCTGAGCAAATGCACGGGATCGCTGTGAAACCCGGATACCAGATCGAGTTCCACGTCGGGCCAATCGGCACGGAATGTATCCATGATCGGCATCAACCAGTCAAAGCAGGTATGACATTCCAGCACGATACGCAGACTGCCTGAGGCCTTCTGCGAGATTTTGGCCAGATCCCGTTCTGCCACCCGGATCTCTCCAAGAATTTTTTCTGCCAGCTGTACCAGGCGCCTGCCTGCTTCGGTTAACTGCACAGCATGTCCATGGCGTTGAATAATCGGCGACTGATAGTGATCCTGCAACACTCTGATCTGATGGGACAGAGCAGATTGAGTCAAATGTACGCGCGCTGCTGCGCGCGAAACACTCCCCGTTTCATGCAAGGCCTGCAGTGTACGCAAATGACGCAATTCCAGCATAATTATGAATAATATTCATAGTCAATTATAAAAACTTTCATTTGATTCATTATAAAGCATTCAACAAAATGATAGCTCCTTCAATATAGATAAAAAGCGCTTGATAATGGTACTGACACATAATCTTGGTTTCCCGAGAGCCGCTCAGCAACATGCATTGAAAAAAGCACTGAAAGTTCACTGGAAGCAACAAATCACTACCGAGTCGTTATTGACGACAACCGATTCAATGTTAGCGATGATGATAAACCGCTGCCCGAAATATCTGGTTTAATTCACTCTATTTCTATTTACACTTACAGGAGCTATCATGGCCACAAACGAAACACTCAAGCAACAGGTCAATGCCATCATTCAAAGCAGACACTTGCTGCAACACCCCTTCTACATTGCCTGGACGGAAGGCAAACTCACCAGAGAGCAGCTGCGCCATTATGCCGAACAATATTTTTATAATGTTCTGGCCGAACCCACCTACCTGAGCGCGGTGCACTTCAACACGCCGCATTTCCACGATGCGCGCAACAGTGGTGATATCAGTGTACGTCAGGAAGTCCTGAAGAACCTGATCGACGAGGAACATGGCGAGAAAAACCATCCTGCACTCTGGAAAACGTTTGCATTCGCACTCGGTGCCGACGATGCCAGCCTGGCGAAAGCTGATGCCCTGCCGGAAACGCAGGATCTGGTTTCCACTTTCCGGGATATTTGTTTGAATCAGCCGTTCTATGCCGGCCTGGCTGCCCTGCACGCATTCGAATCGCAAGTGCCCGATATCGCAGCAGTCAAGATCGATGGCCTGGCCAAATTCTATGGCATGAACAACCCCCAGGATTATGAATTTTTCTCGGTCCACCAAAAAGCGGATGTTTACCATTCACAGGCAGAATGGGCCATCATCGAAAAATTCGCCGACACGCCAGAGAAACAGGCTGAAGTACTGGCCGTGACGCGCCGGGCATGTGACGCACTCTGGAAGTTCCTGGACGGCGTTCATCAAACCTATTGTGCCAATCTCGAATGTGAAGCAGAATCTGCAGTAACCCTGCATTAAGACCCGATTCGACTGGCAGTTCAGTGTGACCGGGTGGCAGACAGCCTGCAAGATTGGCAAACCACCTGGTCATTTCTTAAATCTCACCTTCTCCTTTGCCTGGCCGCCCGCAATGGCCTGACACCTTCCAGCTTGGAAAGCATACTTGGCGAATCGTCGCCACGAAATCCTGTGCCTCGAGCACGCGTTTTTTGCCTAGGAGGCTGTCCGAGAATAGCGCTCGTAGCGAGGGCGAGGCTGGTTGAGCGGGATTTTTCGATCATTTGAGGCGAATAGTCGTTCTATTTAACGAAAAGGATCGTAAAATTCAGCCAACCAGGCTCGTCCGCAGTAGATCAGTCTATTCTCGGACAGCCTCCTAGCTCATGGCCAGGCGCAAGCACCGCCAGGATCTCGAAGCGGAACAAGGGAAAATGCATGATCCCAGACTGCGGCCTGGGCTCCGATCCGACGACCACATCCGCAGCTCCATTCCTGGGCGAATGCACAGGATCGCTGTGAAAGCCGGATATCAGATCGAGTTCCACGTCGGGCCAATCGGCACGGAATGTATCCATGATCGGCATCAGCCAGTCAAAGCAGGTATGACATTCCAGCACGATTATGAATGTTATTCATAATATGTCATAAAAACTTTCATTTGATTCATTGTAAAGTATTCAACAGAATGATAGCTCCTTCAATCTAGATAAAAAGAGCTTGATAATGGTATTGACACATAATCTCGGTTTCCCAAGAATCGGTCCGCAACGTGAATTGAAAAAAGCACTCGAAGCCCACTGGAAGCAACAAATCAGTGCCGAGCAATTATTGACGACAGCCGATTCAATTCGTGCCGCCAATTGGCGCGCGCAACAACAGGCAGGCATGGATTGGATTCCGGTCGGCGATTACTCCCTGTATGACCATGTGCTCGACATGACCGTATTGCTCGGCGCGGTGCCACACCGCTTCGGGCCAGTCACCGATGAAATCCCCCTTGAGCTGTATTTTGCCATGGCACGCGGCACAGTCGATCAACCGGCAATGGAAATGACTAAATGGTTCAATACTAACTACCATTACATTGTGCCTGAATTCGATGAAACGACTGTTTTCCGGCTCGCATCCAATCGCCTGTTTCAGGAAATTGCGGCAGCACAAGCGCTTGGAATAACCCCCAAACCCGTATTGCTCGGCCCCCTGAGCTATCTGTACTTAGGCAAGGAGACAACACCAGGTTTCAACAAACTTCAATTGCTGTCCCGGCTATTGCCTGCATATCAAGAAATCCTGTCCAGTATCGCCACGCTGGGCGTACAGTGGGTGCAAATCGACGAGCCAATACTTGCGCTCAATCTGGATCAGGACTGGCTAGAGGGCCTGCAGACCGCTTATCACGCCCTGCAGCACAACGGATGCCGGCTATTGCTGACGACCTATTTCGGCACAGTCGGGCATCACCTGGCGCAACTCAGTACTTTACCTGTCGATGGATTCCATCTCGATCTATGCCGCGCACCGGAACAGCTTGAGGCTTTTCTGGGCCAGGCGTTTGCGAACAAAACGCTGTCATTGGGCGTGATCGATGGCCGTAATATCTGGCGCGCAGATCTTTCGAACAAGCTCGACATGCTGACACATGCGCATACCGTACTTGGAGACAGGCTCTGGATTGCACCCAGCTGTTCGCTCCTGCATTGCCCGGTCGACCTCACACAAGAAACGCAACTTGACCAGGAAATCCGCAATTGGCTGGCATTCTCGGTACAGAAACTGGCAGAAGTGGCCATCCTCGGGCAAGGCTTGAATGCAGGCAGGGCATCGATCCAGTCATCACTGATAATTTCCGATCAAGCCTGCCGCGCCAGGCGGGAATCCAGCCGCATCCATAACCCGGTCGTTGCACAGCGAATCCAGAACCTAAATGCGCATGACGCACAACGCCAGCAGCCGTTTGCATTCAGGCGCCCACTCCAGCAGCAGCGCTTTCGTCTTCCTCTGTTGCCGACAACCTCGATCGGTTCCTTCCCACAAACAAGCGAGATTCGCCAAACACGCGCGGCTTTCAAGAAAGGCCGGGTAAGTCATCTCGAATACCTGACGGCCATGCGCGCCGAAATCCAGGACATTATCACCAAACAGGAACAGGTTGGGCTGGATGTACTGGTTCACGGCGAACCCGAGCGCGGGGATATGGTGGAATACTTCGGTGAACAATTGTGGGGCTACACATTCACCGAACATGGCTGGGTCCAGAGTTATGGCTCACGCTGCGTCAAGCCCCCGATTCTCTATGGCGATGTCTATCGGCCGGAGGCGATGACCGTTGAATGGATAAAATATGCACAAAGCCTGACGAGCAAGCCGGTCAAAGGCATGTTGACGGGACCGGTCACGATGCTGATGTGGTCATTCGTGCGCGATGATCAGCCCCAAGCAGACACTGCCTTACAGCTCGCGCTGGCGATTCGTGATGAAGTCAGCGACCTGGAACGTGCCGGCATCGGAATGATCCAGATCGATGAGCCGGCCTTCCGCGAAGGATTACCGCTGCGGCGGTCGGATTGGGCGCATTATCTGGAGTGGGCGGTCAAAGCTTTCCGCATCGCAAGTTCGGGCGTCAAGGATGACACGCAAATTCATACACATATGTGTTATTCGGAGTTTCATGACATTCTGCCCGCAATCGCCAACCTCGATGCAGATGTCATCACGATTGAAACTTCGCGTTCCCGCATGGAATTGCTGGATGCCTTCGTGGAATTTGCCTATCCGAACGAAATCGGACCTGGCGTCTACGATATTCATTCACCCCGCGTGCCCAATGCTTCGGAAATGCTGGATCTGCTCAAGAAAGCAGTCCGGCATATCGACCCGCAGCATTTATGGGTCAATCCGGATTGCGGTCTGAAAACACGCAACTGGTCCGAGACTGCAGCCGCATTGACCAAGATGGTGGACTGCGCCAGAACCATGCGCAATTTGCTGAAAGCCTGATTTTGATCAACATGACTGCCGTTACCCGCGTATATACGCGAGTAACGGCAGTCAAAGTTTACGCCCCCTCCTCCGCTCAACCTGACCTCCAAAGAGCTGCTTGCATAGAAGTATTGCGCGTAGCCAACTCATCTGTTCAAACCTATCAGCAGCCGAATTCGAAGACCATGGCAGAACAGAAGAACAATCCCTGCCCCCATCCCTTGACACCGCAAACTATATATTAAACTACAATAGAAATATTACATTGATGTTTCATTTTCACTTACTATGCTTCCCCCGATGAAATAAGGGGTTTTTACTGTAATTGTCATCCACTCAATAATCGAATCATGCCGGCAATCATCTACATCCATTTTGTTGCACAACCGATGAATCATCAAAGCTATCCGATACTCTGACTCTTTACTAACTTTCCTGAGGTAGCCGGACTATGATTGCCATGATCTTTCAGCTGATGGGCGGCATCGGCCTGTTTCTAATGGGCATGGTACTGCTCACCGACGGTCTGAAATCCTTGGCCGGTGAAGCGCTGCGCCGTGCGCTGGTGCGCTTCACGGGAACACCTTACAAAGCCTTCGCATCCGGCACCCTGGTCACATTGATGGTGCAATCATCCAGTGCCACAACCGTAACCTTGATTGGTTTCGTCAGCGCGGGTCTGCTCACTTTTCCGCAGGCACTGGGGGTCGTACTGGGAGCCAGCCTGGGCACAACCGGTACCGGTTGGCTGGTCTCGGTGCTGGGATTGAAAATAAGCCTGGGATTCTATGCCTTGCCGCTGGTGGGAGTCGGTGCACTCATGCGGCTGCTCGCTCGCGGGCGCAGGCGCTCGCTGGGCCTGGCACTGGGAGGTTTCGGGCTGATCTTCGTCGGAATCGACACCCTGCAAACCGGCATGCAGGATCTGGCAGGCACCTTTGACCTGGCACTGCTACCTTCAACTGGTCTGATTGGTTATCTGGCAGTTGTCTCGATCGGCGCACTGATGACAATCGTGATGCAATCTTCCAGCGCAGCGGTCGCCACCACACTGACCGCCCTGCACGCCAGTGCCGTCAACTTCGATCAGGCCGCCTTGCTGGTGATCGGCGCAGCAATCGGCACCACAATCAAGGGACCGTTGGCAGCAATTGGCGGCAGTGTCTCTGCCAAGCGCACCGCCCTCGCGCACGTATTGTTCAATCTGGCAACCGGCATCATAGCACTGCTGATGCTGCCCGTTCTGTTGAGAGGATTGGAATTCGCGCAACAGCAAATGCATCTCGAACCCGGCGCCATCAGCCTGGCTGCCTTCCATACACTGTTCATCGTACTGGGTGTCTTGATCTTTCTGCCTTTCACCAAACCTTTCGCACGCTGGATCGAGCGCCTGTTGCCTGAGCACGGACCGAGACTGACCCGTCATCTCGACGATTCCTTACTACAAGTGCCAGCCGTTGCACTGGAATCCACTCGGCGCACCTTAGTGGATACAACACTGGAAGTCATCAATCTGCTTGACCAGTTACTGAGCAGCGCCGTCAGCCAGGTCAACGAGACACAACGCACAGAAGTGAAAGGTGCGCTGGAAACCATACAGAGCTTCTTTACAAAGATACCATCCATTTCGGATGACGAGCCCCTCTCCCACCAGCGTGTGGTACAGCTACATGCCATTGATCATTTAGCCCGCTTGCTGACCCGCCTGAATCTGTCAGCTACCGCACGCAAGACACTGGCCCAGCCATCCATGCAGCTCGCTCTTGGGCAAACTCGCAAAACACTGGCTCTGGCGCGCCAGGGATTATTGGGTCGCGCGCCGACCGATTGGCTGACCCGGATAGAACAGCAGGCACTGGTTCTGGCTGGCTTGCGGCGCGAAGAGCGCCTGGGAATTCTGCGTCAAACCGCGGCAGGTCGACGCACTCCATTCGATGCGCTGGATGCATTGGATACTGTACGGTGGCTGGAGCGCGTCGCTTATCATACCTGGCGGCTTTGCCACTATCTTGCTGAGGAAAACATGATCGAGGCTAAGGCAGATAACATCAAACCAATAGATCTGTTGGCAAACTCTTTGGATCAATAATTCCCATCAGCGCGCATGGGATAATCAAGTCCCACGCCTTTCGACATGTGACAGAGATGACTATAAAGAAGACATTCGATTCTTTCATTGCTTCAATCGAACCAAGTGGCACATCCTGCCTGGCGAATACCAGTCAGGATAATGGACTGATGTACAATCCCGCAGCCGAAGATGCAATGAACTCAATGGCATGAACGAGTTACTCACTTGGATCGGTATTGTCCTATGCCTGACGCAGTCGGCTATATTTTCCGGGCTCAACCTGGCTGTGTTCAGTCTGAGCCGGCTACGTCTGCAAATAGCCGCTGAAAATGGCGATTGCGATGCAAAGAAGGTTCTGGCGTTGCGGCAAAATGCCAATTACACGCTGACGACCATCCTGTGGGGAAATGTTTCGATCAATGTCTTGCTGACCCTGCTGGCCGATTCCGTTTTGATGGGTCTGAGTGCTTTCTTTTTCTCTACCGTCGTGATCACTTTTGCCGGTGAAATTCTTCCTCAGGCCTATTTCTCGCGGCATGCACTGGCGGTCGCATCGCGACTCGCTCCATTGCTGCACTCGTACCGGATACTGCTATGGCCGGTTGCTTGGCCTTCAAGCAAGTTGCTCGATATCTGGATCGGCCCTGAAGGTATCCCCTGGCTGCGTGAGCGCGAACTCAAGCAAATGTTGGAACAACACGCCCGCGACCTGGGTACCGAAATCAGCCAGGTCGAGGCTGCGGGCGCGATCAATTTTCTAGCGTTGGATGATTTGCCAGTCGGACTGGAAGGTGAATTGCTTGATCCTCAAAGCGTGATCTGTCTGACCTTTCAGAACGGATGGCCGGTATTTCCTGAAGTCTCATGCAATGTGGCGGATCCGTTTCTGCAGCGCATTGCCGCGAGCGGCAAAAAATGGGTTGTATTGGTGGATGAAGCAGAAGAGCCCCACCTGGTGGTCAATGCGCCCGCATTGTTGCGGGCAGCACTCTTCGACAACCAATCGTTTGATCCCATACAATTTTGTCACCATCCCTTGGTCGTACGCGATCCCCAGTTACCACTCGGCCAGACACTGACTCGCTTGACCGTAAGTCCGGAGCGGCCAGGTGATGATGTCATCGACGAAGACCTCATTTTGGTATGGAGCCAGGCAAGACGGCATATCATCACAGGCTCCGATATCCTGGGGCGACTGCTGCGTCGGATCGTTCAACAAAGACCAGTTCCAGTCAACTTCCGCCGTCGGCAGACTGCTTCAACCTGCATCGAATCTAGCAAGCGAAGATGAATCTTCCCGGCAATCTTCGACTGAACACGCCTGGAAAGCAACACTATCCGGATGATCAGCGTGTCATCACACACGAGTCATGACAACCCTCTAAAAGACCGGCTGTCATTTCCTGGTCCGCTACAGTTTGTAACGCCATCAGGCAGGTGTCGCAAACTTGAGGCCGATAATGCCGCCAACAATGAGTGCGATACTGAATACTCGCATACCATTCACCGGTTCACCAAACAGCAGCATGCCGCAGATGACTGTGCCGACCACGCCGACCCCGACCCAGATGCCGTAAGCGGTCCCGACAGGCAGCGATTTCATGGCGACCCCCAGCAACCAGATGCTAACGATCATCGCCAGTACCGTCCAGACACTGGGCCAGAGCCGGCTGAAGCCCTCCGTGTATTTCAAGCCGATCGCCCAGGCGACTTCAAACAAACCCGCCAGCACAAGTATAAACCAGGCCATTGATTGTCCTCACAATTTGGGTTGCACGGGTCGTCCCGGCCGATATCGAAAATTGAGGTCGTCCCCAATTACACGCTCTATGTACTCTGCTTGGCATCCGGGCCAGCCTATGCCAGTGAAGCATCAAGCCAAGGCGCCAGGGCTTGCATGACACTGTTATGCCCTGCAAGCCGAAAGTGCCTGCTAGTTGCCGCTCAACACGTTCTGCAGCAACAGATCATTCAATCGTTTGACAAAGCCGGCGGGATCTTCAAGCTGCCCCCCTTCGGCCAGCAGGGCCTGGTCGAGCAAAATCCGGCTCCAGTCTGAAAACTTGGCTTCCTCGTATTTCAATCGCTGCACCATCGGATGATGTGGATTGATTTCCAGGATCGGTTTGCTGTCCGGAACCTTCTGACCGGCTGATTTGAGCAGACGTTCCAGATTACCGCCCATATCATGCAAATCGGCCACCAGACAAGCGGGTGATTCGGTCAGACGAAATGTAATTCGCACATCTTTGACCTGTTCGCTCAGAACTTCTTTCATTTTTGTTGCCAAATCCTGGAAGTCGCCAGCCTCTTTTTCCTGCGCCTTTTTCTCGTCCTCGTCAGCGAGCTTGCCCAGATCGAGATCACCCTTGGCCACGGACTGCAGCGGCTTGCCAGCATACTCATGCAGATGGGCAACCAGCCACTCATCGATGCGATCACACAAGAGCAGCACTTCGATACCCTTCTTACGGAAAATTTCAAGATGCGGGCTGCTCTGGGCAGCTTTCAAACCATCGGCAGTGATGTAATAGATTTTATCCTGCTCCGGTTTCATGCGGGCGATATAATCATCCAGCGATACCATCTGCTCTGCCCGCTCATCATGGGTCGAGACAAACCGCAACAGCTTGGCAATTCGTTCGCGATTGGCAAAATCTTCCGCCACCCCTTCTTTCAAAACCTGGCCGAACTCCTTCCAGAAGGTCCTGAATTTTTCCTGATTTTCGCTTTGATCGCTGCTGGCCAATTCTTCGATCAATCCCAGTACTTTCTTGGCCGAACCGGCCCGAATGCTGTCGATATCCTTGGACTCCTGCAGGATTTCACGCGAAACATTCAGGGGCAGATCATTGGAATCGATAATGCCGCGCACGAAGCGTAAATAGCCGGGCAGCAGTTTCTCGGCATCGTCCATAATAAACACACGCTTGACATACAATTTGACACCGTGACGATGTTCCCGGTCGAATAAATCGAATGGCGCGTGGGAGGGAATGTACAGCAACTGGGTATATTCCTGCTTGCCTTCTACCTTGGCATGCACATAAGCGAGCGGGGGCTCGAAATCATGCCCGACATGTTTATAGAATTCATCATACTGTTCCCGCGTGATCTCATTCTTGGGCCGCGCCCAGATCGCACTTGCCTGATTAATGGTTTCATCTTCGTCACCGATACGGTAATCCTTGCTTTCTTCGTCCCACTCCTCTTTTTTCATCACGATCGGCAAAGTGATATGGTCCGAATAACGGCGAATGATTGAACGTAGCTTGAAGCCATTCAGGATTTCATCCTCCTCAGCGCGCAAATGCAGCACGATTTCAGTGCCACGATCCTGCTTCGTCACCGTTTCGAGCGTGTATTCGCCTTCCCCACTCGATTCCCAGCGCACACCATGTTCAGCGGTCAGCCCCGCGCGGCGAGTGGTTAGGGTTACTTTGTCCGCGACAATGAATGCCGAATAAAAACCGACTCCGAATTGCCCAATCAGGTGCGCATCCTTGGCCTGATCACCGGTCAATGAATTGAAAAATTCCCGGGTGCCGGATTTGGCAATAGTGCCCACATTGTCGATAACCTCCTGCCTGGACATGCCGATCCCGTTATCGCTGATGGTAATCGTGCGTGCCTGCTGGTCATAGGCAACACGAATTTTCAGATCAGGATCGGATTCATACAGGGCTGCGTCAGACAATCCTTCGAACCGAAGCTTGTCCGCCGCATCGGATGCATTGGAAATCAATTCACGCAAAAATATTTCCTTGTTGCTGTAGAGCGAATGAATCATCAACTTTAGAAGTTGTTTCGCCTCAGCCTGAAAGCTCATATGTTCGACGTTTTCTGCTGTTTGCATACTTCTCTCCTTAAAAAATGCGTTAACATTGTGCGGTCAAATTAGGCAATTTCAAGCCATCTTATTGTTGATGGTTCTGCCGTCACCGCAAGCTTTCAAATTAATCTCTTTAGACGTATGAAATTTCTACCCATTTTTACCCTGATCGTGCTGTTCTCTCTATCAACCTCGGCGATAAGTGGCCAGGAAACCACACTGCCGTTCGATAAAATCAAATTACCCCCAGGATTCTCCATCAATGTCTGGGCAGAAGTCCCGGATGCACGCGCCATGACGCTGGGGGACGATGGCACAGTATTCGTCGGCTCGAAATCGGCCGGCAATGTTTACGCCATCACGGAAAAATCAGGCAAACGGCAAGTGCGCGTCATTGCCGATAGACTCAAAATGCCAACCGGTGTCGCGTTCAACGAGGGTGCGTTGTATATCGCAGCGGTCGATAAAATCCTGCGTATCGACAATGTCGAAAATACACTTGATAAGCCTGCAGCGCCGCATATTATAAACGCGGATTATCCAAGCGAGACCATTCATGCGCAGCGCTATATCGCTGCCGGGCCGGATGGCTGGTTGTATGTATCGGTTGGCTCACCCTGCAATGTTTGCGAGGCCGATCCAGCTGAGTTTGCCATTATTTCTCGCATCAGGCCGGATGGTTCGGGGCGCGAGGTATTTGCCCAAGGCGTACGCAACTCGCTGGGTTTCGATTGGCACCCCGTCACCGGGAAAATGTGGTTCACCGATAATAACCGCGACTGGATGGGAGAGGATCTGCCTCCGCATGAGTTGAACCATGCGCCCATGTCAGGCCTGCATTTCGGCTTTCCCTACTGTCATGGAAGTACACTCCTTGATCCCAAATTCGGGGCCAAGCGTGGTTGCGGAAAATCCACACCGCCCGCTGCAGAACTGGATCCTCATGTCACGCCGATGGGTATACGGTTTTATACCGGTGGCATGTTTCCGAAACGCTACCGTAACCAGATCATCATAGCAGAACACGGCTCCTGGAACCGTCGCGAGAAAGTTGGCCATCGACTGCTATTCGTGCAGCTTGAAGCGGATCAGGTTGTCAGCAAGGAAGTTTTTGCCGAAGGCTGGCTGATAGCGGAACAAAACCAGGCTTGGGGAAGCCCGGTGGATGTGCTGGTTATGCCAGATGGCGCATTACTGGTTTCAGACGACATGACGGGTTCAATTTACCGCATTAGCTACGATGATACTGCAATCGGGCAAGATAAAGACAAATGACAGGATCTGTCGCATTGCGTGTTAAATCTGGATCTTGGCAGAATTTTCATAAGGATCTGCCAAGATCTCCAATAAATTCTTGAACCAACAACCGCTCACAAGACCTGCAGCTGTACAAAAAATCCACGCCAGCGATGGCATGGACTGATCATAGACCTCCAAACCGTTTCAAGGAGGATGCAGACTGCCTAAAATAATCAATCATTAGTGTTGTGGTGCGCAAGCGCACCCTACGAGGAAGCCAGGAACGGGCCGATGGTAGGGTGCGCTTGCGCACCGACTGACCACACCAATGCCACTGGCCGAGGAAGAAACTGGCGCCCAATCAGAATTTGCAACCATCTCCTCATAGGAAAGCTGGCTGCAAACCCTGATCAGAAAAATATTACATCGAATGCTGTATCGCGAACAAGCTCAGACCCATCAGCATTTGTGGGAAGATGCCCAGCATGACGACAGCCAGCCCGTTGATACTGATCAGGAGCCGGACATCGGGTTTGAACACGATTGGCTGGGTTATTTCAGGTGTATCGAAATACATGAATTTTATAATGCGCAGATAATAAAACGCACCAATCAGGGACAGCACCACAGCCGAAATCACCAGCCATAAATAACCTGCCTCAAGGGCCGCCTGCAAAACAGACAGTTTCGCATAGAAACCAATCATGGGGGGAATGCCTGCCATCGACAGCATGACGACCATCATGATCAAGGCGACCCAGGAATTTCTCTGATTGAGTCCCTTGAAATCGCTGATCGCATCCGCTTCGAAGCCTTCGCGAGATAGCAGCATGATAATTCCAAAAGCTGCGACCGTCATGAGCACATAGGCAATCACATAAAACATCGCAGCGCTATAGCCATTCTCGTTGATGGCAAGAAAACCCAGCAGCACAAATCCCATATGTGAAATCGTTGAATAAGCCAGCATGCGCTTGATATTGCTCTGGGCGATAGCAGCGATATTCCCCACCGCCATGGAAGCTACCGCCAGCAATGCCAGCATGCCCTGCCAGTCGGCAGCCATTTCTCCCAGCCCTTCGACCAGCAAACGCATGACAAATCCGAATGCTGCCAGTTTGGGGGCTGAGCCAATAAACAGCGTCACTGCCGTGGGCGCACCTTCATAGACGTCCGGCGCCCACATGTGAAATGGCACGGCACTCATTTTGAAACTGATACCGGCCACCACGAAGACCAAACCAATCACTAGCACAGCATGGTCCATCACGCCCGAGCGAATGATGGCCGTAAGCTCGGGTGTGTGCAAGGTACCCGTCGCACCGTAGATCATGGACATGCCATACAGCAGAAAACCGGAAGCCAAGGCGCCCAATACAAAAAATTTCATGGCGGCCTCGGTGGCAATCGATGAATCACGCTGCAGCGCGACCATAGCGTAAAGCGCCAATGACAACAGCTCGAGTCCCAAATACAAAGTCAGGAGATGGCTGGCAGAAACCATCACCATCATGCCGAGCGTGGCAAACAATGCCAGACTGAAAAACTCTCCGCGCAGCAGCCCTCTCTTGCTGATATACACGCGAGAGTAGATCAATACTGTTGCTACCGTTAGATACATCAACAACTTGAGTGTATCGGACAAGGCATCATCAACAAACATGCCGGAAAAAGTATAACTGACCTCGGTAGAGAATGTACTGTAAGTCAACACCGCGGCACCAGCAAGCGCAAACAATGCCAGGAAAAATGCCAAATAGCGATGTTTTTCACCAGCAAACAAATCCGCAAGCATAACCACACACACCATGACCAGTAAGAAAATCTCCGGGTAAGCAGGCGCAAAGTCAGGTGACAGGAAATCCATGAATTGTCCTCAGTTTCCTAAAGGGAATAAATACTTTAATGTTTGAAAAACCGGATTAATACTCTTATAGCTTGGAACGGGCGATATGTTCGAGCAAGTTATCAACAGTGACATGCATCACTTCCGTTAAAGGTAGTGGGTAAACACCCAGGAACAATACCGCCAGTGCCAGTATCGCCAATATTGAAAACTCGCGCCTGGAAATGTCCTGCAATCCTTCCACTTTTTGATTGGCGACTGCGCCAAAAATAACCCGTTTGTACATCCAGAGCGTATAGGCCGCGCCAAAGATCAGCGTCAGGGCAGCGAAGAAGGCATACCAGAAATTAACCTCAATAGACCCCATGATCACCATAAACTCACCGACGAATCCGCTGGTACCGGGTAATCCAGCATTGGCCATCGCAAACAACATGAAAAATGCAGCAAAAACTGGCATTTTGTTTACCACACCACCGTAATCCGAAATCTGGCGAGAATGCATGCGGTCATACAAGACCCCAACACACAAAAACATGGCGCCTGAAATAAAGCCATGGGAAATCATTTGCACCATCGCGCCTTCCAGACCATAGGCATTGAACAGGAAGAAGCCCAGCGTCACAAATCCCATATGCGAAACCGACGAATAGGCTATGAGTTTCTTCATGTCCTGTTGCATCAATGCCACCAAGCCAATATAAACGATCGCAACCAGCGACAGCAGAATCAATAACCAGGCCAGCTCCTGACTGGCATCAGGCGCGATAGGCAAAGAAAATCTCAGAAAACCGTAGCCGCCCAGCTTGAGCAGAATGGCCGCCAGGACCACCGACCCGCCGGTAGGTGCTTCCACGTGCGCGTCCGGTAACCAGGTATGAACCGGCCACATAGGCACCTTGACCGCAAAAGCCAGCATAAAGGCAAGGAAGATCAGAATCTGAGCGGTCATCGGGATCGGAAGCTGATGGTAATCCAGGATCGAGAAACTGCCTTCCGATGTCTGATATAGATAAATCAGTGCTACCAGCATCAATAACGAGCCCAGCAAGGTATAGAGGAAGAACTTGATCGCGGCATATACCCGGTTAGGCCCGCCCCAGACACCGATGATAATAAACATCGGAATCAACGATGCTTCCCAGAAGGTGTAGAACAGTACCGCATCGAGTGATGCAAAGACACCGTTGACGATCCCCGACATGATCAAAAACGCACCCATATACTGTGAAACGCGTTCACGAATGACTTCCCAGCCAGCAATAACGACCAGCGGTGTAGTGAAACAATTCAACAGAATCAATGGCATTGATATGCCATCCACCCCAAGATCGTAAAACACATTGAGCCGTTCGAACCATACACTGCGTTCGGTAAATTGCATCGTGCTAACGGATGGGTCGAAGCCGCCATAAAGCGGGAGTGCCACCAAGAAACCAGCCACAGATCCGGCTAGCGAAAGCCAACGGGTTACCTTCAAATTATGGTCACCCATCACCAGCACAATCAGGCCAAAAATAATTGGCAACCAGATAATCAGACTTAACAGTGGAAATCCAAACAACATGATTTTCTCGTCTCGAATTGCATATCAATGCGTATAAGTTATTCCAAGGATCCAGCCCAGCCGGTTACGGCCATGGCTATCAAAACCCTGGAGCCTAAAAATGGAACAGCCACAGACTCATCAAAATAAAGACACCTACAATCATGCTAAACGCGTAATGGTAGATATACCCGGACTGAAACCGGCGTGCTACGGTCGCAAACCATGCCACCGCACGGGCCGAACCATTCACGAGAAATCCATCGATGAGTTTGGTATCTCCATATTTCCACAATAGGGTACTCAATGCGCGTGATCCACCCGCGAACAACCACGAATAAAGTTCGTCGATGTAATACTTGCGATCGAGCAATGTATAGACAGGACCGGCGATTTTCTTGATCTTGGCGGGTAATTCGGTTTTGTATTGATACAAGAACCAAGCCGTAAATATGCCCGCAATGGCCAGCCAGAAAGGCAGCGTCACGAATGCATGGCCGATCATACCGAAAATACCGGTGTAGGCCTCACCCATTCTGGCCACTACATCATGTTGGGCCTGAACATAGATCACGTCAGCGAAATAATCGCCGAAAAGCATGGGTCCAATGAACCAGCCAGCCACCACTGTCGGTATCGCCAATGCGATCAACGGCAATGTGACCACGCGCGGTGATTCATGCAAATGCTCACGCGTATGGCTATCCATGCGCGGTTGACCGTAGAAGGTCATGAACATCAGGCGGAAAGTATACAAGGCCGTCACGAAAACCGTACTCAGTACACAAAAGTAGGCAAAATCGGCACCGGGGATCTCCGAGAAATGCACCGCTTCAATAATCGCATCCTTGGAAAAGAAGCCCGAAAAACCAGGCACGCCCGCACTCGCCAGCGCCGCGATAAACATGGTAGCAAAAGTGATCGGCATATATTGCTTCAGCCCCCCCATTTTGCGCATATCCTGCTCGTGATGCATGGCGATGATGACCGAGCCAGCGCCCAGAAACAGCAGCGCCTTGAAGAAAGCATGCGTCATCAGGTGAAAAATTGCGACCGAATACGCTGAAGCGCCCAATGCTACAGTCATATAACCCAGCTGCGAGAGTGTGGAAAAAGCCACCACGCGTTTAATATCGTTTTGTACCACCGCAACCAGCGCCATGAACAAGGTTGTGATGCCGCCGATCACCAGGACCGTCGATAAGGCCGTTTCGGAAAATTCAAACAAAGGCGACATGCGTGCCACCATAAAAATACCGGCAGTCACCATGGTTGCCGCATGAATCAGGGCTGAAATGGGCGTAGGGCCCTCCATCGAATCGGGCAGCCAGACATGCAGTGGAAATTGTGCCGACTTACCCATCGCCCCGACAAACAGCAACAGACAGATGACAGTCAGCAGCATCCAGGATTCACCAGGGATAATCTCAATCGACTGCGATGACATATGCCCGGCATGTGAGAAAACCAGCGCATAGTCGAGTGTTCCGAAATGCATGAGCACCAGTCCGATGCCGAGCAGAAAGCCGAAATCACCGACCCGGTTGACGAGGAATGCCTTTAAATTTGCATAAGTAGCAGTCGGGCGGGTGTACCAGAATCCGATCAACAAGTAGGAGACCAATCCCACCGCTTCCCAACCGAAAAACAGTTGCAGGAAATTATTGGACATCACCAGCATCAGCATGGCGAAGGTGAACAGCGAGATATAGCTGAAAAAGCGTTGATAACCCGGATCACCATGCATATAGCCAATCGTATAGATATGCACCATGAGCGAAACCCCGGTCACTACCACCATCATGGTAGCAGTCAGCATATCGATCAGGAAGCCAACCTCAAAGACCGTTTCGCCCGATGTCATCCAAGTATAGACACTACCGTTATAGGTATTTCCCTGGAGTACATCAACAAAAATCACGATCGAGGCGAAGAGCGACAACGCCACCAATGCAATCGTCGTGCGGTGACTCCAGAACAGACCGATCCGCTGTCCAAATAATCCTGCGATGACTGCGCCCAATAAAGGCGCCATCGGAACCAGCAAATAAAGTTTTTCCATCTAAGTTATGAATTAACAGTTTTCGGTTAACAAACGGCCTGTGATAGCAGGCTCAGAGTTATGGATTAGGCTGATGCCTAACCCTTAAGCTCGTTGAGATCATCCACATTGATGGTACGCAAATTCCGGAATAACGCGACTAGAATGGCCAGACCAATTGCCGCTTCCGCCGCCGCGACAGTCAGAATAAAGAACACGAATATCTGTCCGGCCGTATCCTGCAAATAATGTGAAAAGGCCACGAAATTCATATTGACGGCCAGCAGCATCAGCTCGATTGACATCAATAGAATAATGACATTCTTGCGGTTGAGGAAAATGCCGACAACCCCTATGGCAAACAACACTGCGCCAAGCACAAGATAATGTGACAACGATACCAAGACGATTACCTCTTAGGTGGAGTAAATATGAAATGGCCGAAGGTTCTAACCAGCGTTATTATTCTTTCTTCTCGGCTGGCATGGACACGATTCTGATCCGATCATTCCGCCGAACCGCAATTTGTTTGGAAATATTCAGGGATTTCTTATCCGTTCGATGACGCAAGGTTATAGCGATTGCAGCAACCATCGCCACCAGCAGAATCACTGCCGCGAGCTCGAATGCATAAACATATTCGGTATAGATCAAGCGCCCCAATTCCTTGGTATTGCTGTAATCGGCCGCTTTGAGCTCGGGTGCCGGCATATTTTCGGATCCGAACTGCTGGCCCATCAATACCATGCTCATTTCAACCGCCATCACCAAGGCGAGCGCTGCCCCAAACGGAAACCATTTCCAGAATCCCTCGCGCAAGCGATCCAGATTGATATCCAGCATCATCACTACAAACAGAAACAGCACCATGACCGCACCCACGTATACCAGCACCAGCGCGATCGCCAAAAACTCGGCTTCCAGTAACAACCATAATCCGGAAGACGTGACAAAAGCCAGCACCAGCAGTAATGCGGAATGAACCGGATTACGCAAGGTAATCACGCCAAGTGCCGCAATGATCAGCACGCTGGCCAAGCTATAGAAAATAAAATCCTGGAAATTCATGAAATCACTACCATTGGTTTAACGGTAAGGCGCATCCGCGGCCTTGTCTTTAGCAATCTGTTCTTCATAGCGATCTCCTACCGCCAATAGCATTTCCTTGGTATAGGTCAGATCACCGCGAATCTCACCGTGATATTCCAGCACACGGGTCTCGACGATTGCATCGACTGGGCAGGCTTCTTCACAAAAACCGCAAAAGATGCACTTGATCATATCGATATCATAGCGGGTTGTCCGGCGAGTGCTGTCTTCGCGCTGATCGGACTCTATGGTGATCGCCATCGCGGGACAAACCGCCTCGCAAAGCTTGCACGCAATACAACGTTCTTCACCATTAGGATAGCGACGTAAGGCATGCAAACCCCTGAAGCGCGGAGATTGGGGCGTTTTTTCCTCCGGATAATGCACCGTGATTTTAGGCGCAAACAAATATCGCCCAGTAACCTTCATCCCTTTCAGCAATTCAAATAACAGAAAGGACTTAAAAAACTGCTTGATTCGTTCCATCATTCTGTCTCCTCTCAGCTAAACCAGAGATTGAGTGGAAATGCGAGTCTGACTGTCTCCGGCAACTGCATGACCGCACCGATCACGACAATCCAGATCAGGGTGACCGGTATGAAAATCTTCCACCCCAACCGCATAATCTGATCATAGCGGTAGCGGGGAAATGTGGCCCTGAACCAAAGGAAGAAAAACAGCATGAAGCCAATCTTCAACAACAGCCAGATCATGCCTGGAATCAGATTGAACGGCGCGATATCAATCGGGGGCAACCATCCACCCAGAAACATGATACTTGCCAGGGTTGCCACCAGGATCATATTGGCATATTCCGCCAGGAAGAAAACGGTAAATGCCATACCGGAATAATCCACGTGAAACCCGGCCACAATTTCCGACTCACCCTCGGCCACGTCGAAGGGCGCACGATTGGTTTCTGCCACGCCCGAAATGAAATACACCAGAAACATCGGGAACAACGGGATCAAATACCAGTTCAGGAGGCTGCCCCCCTGCTGGCCGGCCACGATATCGCCAAGATTAAGGCTGGATGACATCATCAGCACACATACCAAGGCAAATCCCATTGCCAGCTCATAGGAAACAACCTGTGCCGCGGAACGCATGGCGCCAAGAAAAGCATATTTTGAATTGGACGCCCAACCGGCAATGATCACGCCATACACCCCGAGCGAGGTCATCGCCAGAATATAGAGCAAACCAGCGTTGATATCGGCCAGGACCAGTTCGGGAGAGAACGGTACAACCGCCCAGGCTGCCAGGGCAGGCCCCAGGGTAAGAATCGGAGCCAATAGAAACAGAAACTTGTTCGCACCGGTCGGCACGATGATTTCCTTCATCAGCGCCTTGACTGCATCGGCGATCGGCTGTGCCCAGCCGCGCAACCAAGGAATACCGAAGAAGGTCACCCGATTAGGCCCTACCCGAACTTGCATGTAGGCGATGATTTTCCTTTCGGCAAAGGTGAGATAAGCCACTGCCAACAATAGCGGCGTCACAATTGCCAGGATCAGCATCACATTCTTCACCACCAAATAGAGTGGCGCCCCCCATTCCGGGCCAAATAATTGTTCAAATAATTGTTGCGAGTTATTCATTAACAGATCCCGAGTTTAGACCTTATAATTTTTCCAGCTCAATCTCACCGAACATCGCACCCAACATGACAGTTTGCGGATATGCACAGGCTACCCGCACACAGTTGTCAGGCAGGCTGTCATCGCAGGTTGTGGTCACTTGAATTGCGTGTTCACCTTGTGTAATTCTGACCGCTGCGCCTGCCTGCAGACCCAGCTTGTCGAGCAATGCAGTCGAAAGGAATGCGACCGGCAGCGCTGCATCGCGTGTTGCTTGCAATGACGCAGCACGTCGCACAATCGGATCTGCCTGATAAATCGGTACTTCACCTATTCGCTCGATACTTTTAACAGGATGCTCGACACTGACGGCATACGTGGCGAGCGAATTATTCAAAAGCTGTTCCAGTTGCTGGCTGTCTGGCACAATTTCGGCGCGCACCTGCTCCGATGTCTCATAGTCAAACCCATCCAGTTGCAGCAGATTCCCCAGCACTCGCAACACCTTCCATGCTGGACGTGTCTCGCCCAGCGGTGGCACGACGCCATTGAAACCTTGCAAACGTCCTTCGGTATTGACGAAAGTCCCCGAAGTCTCCGTATAGGGCGCTATCGGCAGAATGACATGCGCGTAGTTGGGCACATTTCCTTGGTAGCTGCTCAGGGAAACGACGAAATCTGCTTTATTCAGAGCCTGTATCGCGCGTTGGGTATCATAACTATCCAGCTCGGGTTCGAGATTCATCAAAATATAACCCTGGCAGCCCTCCTGGGCTGCCGATGCCCACCCGAGCATTTGACCGGCATTCATTCCCGTCGGCGACGATTCGCTATCAGTGGCTGTCTGGGCAGTATTCACCCACGGTATGGCACCTGCTACAAATGCCCCGACACTGTTTGCCGCTTCGCCCAATACGCCAAAGCTGGCGCCAGTCATCGTGGACAATGCTTCCGCCATTGCCAGCAAATCAGCATATTGCGGATGATGCTGCGCGAGATTTCCGAGGAAAATAGCCGCTGGCGCCTGTTCGACCAGACTGGTGGCCATGGCGCGCGCGGTTTCAGACACTTCGATCGATCCAACTGCCGCCTGCGTATTTGCCGGTATGCGCATACCTTTGATTTCAGCCGTCGCTTTCAAAACCTGTGCCAAAACACCTGCCATCGCCGAAGGTGCAACAATGGCACGATGCGCAACCTGGGTGAGCAAATCGTCATTGACCGGATTGATGAGACTCAATTGACCACCCTGCTTGACAGCTTGCCGCATCCGTTGTGCCAGCAATGGATGATCCTTGCGCAAAGTGCTGCCAATGACCAACATCGCCTTCAGTTCCGAAACATTGGCAATCTGCGTGCCCAGCCAGGGAATGCCCGGCATGACCGTATCCGCCCGAAAATCGGATTGACGGACGCGATGATCAATGTTCTGGCTACCCAGTCCGCGCACCAATTTCTGCAGCAGATAAAGCTCTTCCAGCGTGCTATGGGGAGACCCGAGTGCGCCGATACCTTGCTGGCCATGCTTTTCAATCACCTTCTGAATGCCATCCACGGCAAAAGCCAGTGCTTCCTGCCAGTTGCACGCTTGCCATTGCCCGTCACGCTTGATCAAAGGTGTTCTCAAGCGATCTTCCGAATTCAAGCCTTCGTAGGCGAACCGGTCTTTATCCGATAGCCAGCATTCATTAATCGACTCGTTCTCACGCGGCAGCACACGCATGACTCGATTCTGTTTAACCTGGACAACCAGATTGCTGCCCAGCCCACAATGCGGACTGATCGACTTCCGGCGCGACAACTCCCAGGTACGGGCAGAATAACGGAAAGGCTTGCTCACCAATGCGCCCACCGGACACAGATCGATCACATTGCCGGATAATTCCGAATCAACCGTTTTGCCGACAAAAGATAAAATTTCTGAATGCTCTCCGCGACCAGCCATACCCAATTCCATGATCCCGGCGATCTCCTGACCAAAACGCACACAGCGCGTGCAATGGATACAGCGCGTCATGTCGGTCGAAATCAGCGGGCCCAGGTTTTTATTGGTGACGACCCGCTTGGCTTCTTGATAGCGGGAGCCGCTGGAGCCATAGCCTACCGCCAGATCCTGCAGTTGGCATTCGCCCCCCTGATCACAAATGGGGCAATCAAGCGGATGATTGATAAGCAAAAATTCCATGACGCCTTTTTGCGCAGTCACAGCCTGCTGAGACTGCGTCGACACCTTCATGCCGTCCGCAGCGGGTGTGGCGCATGCGGGCAGGGGTTTGGGTGCCTTTTCCACCTCTACCAGACACATCCGGCAATTGGCAGCAATGGATAATTTCTTGTGATAGCAAAAATGCGGTATGTAAATTCCAACCTGTTTGGCAGCATCCATCACGGTACTGCCCTTGGGCACGGCTACCTGCTTACCATCAATTTCAATATTAATCATCGGCCGAAAACTCTCGGATTATTGAACGTCAAATAAAAATACGCACGCATGAAACGGTTCACGCATGACCTACACCATGCATTTTTTATGCTCGATGTGGTAGCTGAATTCATCTCTGAAATGCTGCAACATAGCGCGAACTGGCATGGCTGCCGCATCCCCTAGGGCGCAAATGGTACGGCCCTGAATATTGTCAGCCAGATTATCCAGCAAATCCAAATCTTCAGGACGGCCTTTACCATGCTCGATACGATGAACAATTCGATAAAGCCAGCCGGTGCCCTCGCGGCATGGCGTGCATTGTCCGCAGGACTCTTCGTAGTAAAAATAGGCCAGCCGCTCCAGTGCGCGCACCATACAGGTCGTATCATCCATGATGATTACGGCGCCGGACCCCAGCATAGAGCCGGCTTTGGCGATGGAATCATAATCCATATCCGTTGCCATCATGACATCGCCAGGCAACACTGGCATGGATGACCCGCCGGGAATACAGCCTTTGAGCTTTCTGCCCCCGCGCATGCCCCCAGCCATCTCCAGCAATGTGGTGAAAGGCGTTCCCATCGGAATCTCGTAATTGCCGGGTTTGTTGACATGTCCGGAGACAGAAAATATCTTGGTTCCGCCGTTATTGGGGCGCCCAAGCTGGAGGTATTTCTCTCCGCCGTGACGGATAATCCACGGTACCGAGGCGAAGGTTTCCGTATTGTTAATCGTGGTCGGCTTGCCATACAAACCGAAATTGGCAGGGAACGGTGGCTTGAAGCGAGGCTGGCCTTTTTTGCCTTCTATCGACTCGAGCAAAGCGGTTTCTTCCCCGCAAATGTACGCACCATAGCCGTGATGGTTGTGCAGCTGAAAACTGAAATTCGAACCCAGGATATTGTCACCCAGAAATCCGGCGGCACGGGCCTCTTCGACAGCTTCTTCCATGCGTTCGTAGGTTGCCCAGATTTCGCCGTGGATGTAGTTGTAGCCAGTGCGAATACCCATCGCATAGGCTGCAATCAGCATCCCTTCGATCAGAATGTGCGGGTTGTAACGCATGATATCCCGATCCTTGAAGGTACCCGGCTCGCCCTCATCGGAGTTGCAGACCAGATATTTTTCCCCTTCATACTGGCGCGGCATGAAGCTCCACTTCAAACCTGTCGGGAAGCCGGCACCGCCACGGCCGCGCAATGCGGATTTTTTGACCTCCTCAATCACTTCCTCGGGAGATATTTTCTGGGACAGGATCTTCTTCAGCGCTGCATAACCGTCGCGCTTCAAATAACTTTTCAGTTTCCAGTTATCGGGATCGGCAGGATCAACCCCCGCCATGATCGTCTGAACGGGTTGAGTCATTTATCTAATTCCTCAAGTAACCGGTCTATTTGGTCGTTAGTCATAAAGCTGCACATTTGCTTATTGTTGACCAGCATAACCGGAGCATCGCCACAAGCTCCCATGCATTCACCCTCTTTAAGGGTGAACTTGCCGTCGGCAGTGGTTTCATTGAAATCGATTCCGAGTTTTTGCTTGAGATAGTCTGCTGCCTGGTTCCCGCCCGACAGGGCGCAAGGTAAATTGGTACACACCGTAACTTTGTATTTACCGGCTGGCTGCAAGTTATACATATTGTAGAACGTTGCAACCTCATAGACGGCAATGGGAGGCATGTCCAGGTATTGCGCAACGAAATCCATGGTTTCGGTTGCCAGCCAGCCTTTCTCATCCTGTGCGATGGCTAGGGCAGACATCACCGCAGACTGCTTCTGATCGCTGGGATATTTTGCAATCTCCCGGTCTATTTTTTTCAGGGCTTCAGCACTTAACATTGGTTTACTTATCTGTCTATTTCGCCAAACACGATATCCTGCGTACCGATGACCGCCACCAGATCGGCAATCATATGTCCCCGGGTCATCTCATCCAATGCTGCCAAATGAGCGAAGCCGGGCGCGCGGATCTTCAAGCGATAAGGTTTATTGGCCCCATCGGAGATAATATAAATTCCAAACTCACCTTTAGGATGCTCTACTCCGACATAGGCCTCGCCACGTGGTACATGCATACCCTCGGTGAAAAGTTTGAAGTGATGGATCATTTCTTCCATGTTCTGCTTCATGGAAAGACGAGAAGGTGGCGCAACCTTGTGATTGTCGGTAATCACCGAGCCAGGATTGCTGCGCAGCCAGTCGACACACTGCTTGATAATCCGGTTGGCCTGACGCATCTCTTCCATGCGCACCAGGTAACGATCGTAGCAGTCGCCATTGACGCCTACCGGCACATCGAAATCCACCCGGTCATAAACCTCGTAGGGTTGTTTTTTACGCAAATCCCATTCCACGCCGGAGCCCCGCAACATCGGCCCAGTAAAGCCCAGCGCTTTGGCGCGTTCCGGGCTGACGACACCGATATCAACCAGCCGCTGTTTCCAGATACGGTTATCTGTCAACAACGTTTCGTATTCATCGACATACTTTGGAAACCGGTTGGTAAAATCCTCGATAAAATCCAGCAGCGAACCTTGCCGATTTTCATTACGCTGCCTGGTCGACTTCTCGTCATGTATGCTGGATGGCTGGTAGTACGGCATACTATCCGGCAAATCCCGGTACACGCCACCCGGCCGGTAATAGGCCGCATGCATCCTTGCGCCCGAGACCGCTTCGTAACAATCCATCAAATCCTCTCGATCGCGGAATGTATACAGGAACACGGTCATCGCCCCGACATCCAGCGCGTGACAGCCGAGCCACAGCAGATGATTGAGAATGCGCGTAATTTCGTCGAACATGACGCGAATATATTGCGCCCTCAACGGCACATCAACCTGCAGCAGCTTTTCAATTGCCATCACGTAGGCATGCTCGTTAACCATCATGGACACATAGTCCAGACGATCCATGTAGGGTACTGACTGGACGTAGGTCTTATTTTCGGCCAGTTTTTCTGTCGCCCGATGCAACAATCCGATATGCGGATCGGCGCGCCGGATTACTTCTCCATCCAGCTCCATCACAAGACGCAACACACCATGCGCAGCAGGGTGTTGCGGTCCAAAATTCATGGTGTAATTACGGATTTCAGCCATTTCTTCGGTTACTCCTGCACTTGCAAACCGGTATTCGGTCTACAGTGATTCAATATCTGCGTCATCCCTCATCCCTGCCATACTGCTCTTCGCGAATCACATAAGGGGTTATTTCGCGTGGTTCAATCGTAAGCGGTTGATAAACGACTCGTTTCTGGTCAGGGTCATAACTCATCTCCACATGCCCGGACAATGGGAAATCCTTGCGGAACGGATTACCGATAAACCCGTAGTCGGTAAGAATTCTTCTCAAATCTGGATGGTTGCCGAATACGATGCCGTATAAATCAAAGGCTTCGCGTTCAAACCAGTTGACTGAAGGCCATATGTTTACGACAGAATCGACCATAGGCAATTCGTCATCTTCCACAAAGACCCGCATGCGCAATCTGTAGTTGTGCGTGACCGAGAGCAAGTGATAAACCACAGCGAAGCGCCTGCCTTCCCGACCACGTCCAGCGTGGGTATCAGTGGTATATTCGCTGAAATCGACGCCACATAAATCGATCAACGTTTCGAAGCTCAAATCAGGATGGCTCTGCAGTGTTTGCGCCACACCAAGCAGATCCTCGGGGCGAACTCGAATCGTAAGCTCTCCCAACGCCTGATTGATATCAGCCAACTGATCACCCAATGCCTGCTGCAAAGCAGCAGCAAGTTTCTCAAGACGACTATTTGTCATTTCTGGATTCTAGCGCGCGATAGTATTGGTGCGCTTGATTTTGTTTTGTAATTGAATAATGCCATACAGCAAAGCTTCTGCTGTGGGCGGACAGCCTGGCACATAAATATCGACCGGAACAATACGATCGCACCCTCGCACGACCGAGTAGGAATAATGATAATAGCCGCCTCCGTTCGCGCATGACCCCATGGAAATCACCCATCTGGGTTCGGCCATCTGGTCATAAACCTTGCGTAACGCAGGTGCCATCTTGTTGCACAATGTACCCGCCACAATCATCACATCCGACTGGCGAGGGCTTGGACGAAAAACGATACCGAACCGGTCCAGATCGTAGCGCGATGCACCGGTTTGCATCATCTCCACCGCACAACACGCCAAACCAAACGTCATCGGCCACATTGAGCCCGTACGTCCCCAATTAATCAGGGAATCGAGTTTTGTTGTGACAAACCCCTTGTCAAGCGCACCTTCAATACTCATCACTCAATCCCATTCTAATGCGCCTTTCACCCACTCGTAGATAAAACCCACTACAAGTATGCCGAGAAACACCAGCATGGCAACAAAGCCAAACCAACCTATCTCGTTCAGGACGACCGCCCAGGGAAATAGAAACGCAATTTCCAAATCAAATAAAATAAATAAAATCGCAATCAGGTAATAACGCACATCAAACTTCATGCGCGCATCCTCAAAAGCACCGAATCCACATTCATAAGGAGACAGCTTTTCTGCATCCGGCTTGTTTGGTGCCAGCAGCCAGCCGGCCAGCATTGCCAACACCCCAATCGACAGCCCTATCAGAATAAACAGCAGGATCGGAAAATAATTTCCAAGCATGGTGTCCAACATTTTGATTCCTAATTTAATCGTATCGAGACTTCTTTGATGTGCTTGCTGAGCTTATTGCATTCATTGGTGCCGACGGCGAGAATCGAACTCGCACAGCTTTCGCCACCGCCCCCTCAAGACGGCGTGTCTACCAATTCCACCACGTCGGCATATCACTATCACTTACAGCAGCCTAACCCAAAGAATTATTCCGGGATTTTCCTGACCCGTGAAACGGCATCATCATCTTCGGCTTCCGGTTGCTGCACGCCATCATCCGACTCTCCGGGCACAACCGCTTCGGTTGCATCCAGTTCTATTTTTTGCATCACACTATCAATCTCAACCTGGTCGCCGGAAAAATACGCCAGCGAGAGGCTGGTTATAAAAAACACCGTTGCCGCCATAGCGGTCATCCTGCTCAGGAAATTGGCAGAACCACTCGCGCCAAATACGCTACCCGAGGCGCCGCCACCGAAAGCGGCCCCCATATCGGCCCCTTTTCCCTGCTGCAACATGATTAAGATAATCATCACCGCCGCAGCGATGATATGCAAAGACCAAACAAGTGTTTCCACTATCTCTCACCCTCAATAATTTCTGCGATTACTGCGCCGCCAGACAAATTGAAATAAAATCCTCGGCAATCAGCGATGCGCCACCAATCAGGCCGCCGTCAATATCGGCCATGGCAAACAGTTCATTCGCATTATTTGCCTTGACACTGCCGCCATATAGTATCTGCACCTTTGCGGCGACCGCTTCATCTTTTCCGGCCAGCCTATTACGGATAAATGCGTGCACTTCCTGTGCCTGCTCGGGCGTAGCTGTTTTGCCCGTACCAATTGCCCACACCGGCTCATAGGCAATGACCGATTGTGCAATAGCTTCGATGCCGGCAGTATTAATGACTGCGTCCAGCTGCTCGGCCACCACACGTTCGGTGTCGCTTGCCTCGCGCTGCGCCAGCGTCTCTCCGACGCAAAGAATGGGCGTCAACCCATGTGCCTGCGCGATTCTGAACTTGTCTGCGACCAGCTCGCTGGCTTCGCCATAGTACGCCCGCCGCTCGGAATGCCCCACAATCACGTATCGGCAACCCATATCGGTCAACATACTGGCAGAAACTTCCCCGGTATAGGCACCTTGTTCATGTTGGCTGACATTTTGCGCACCCCAGGCAACATGTGTAGCGTTCAGCAATGCACCCGCCTGCGCTAAATATGGGAAAGGCACGCAGACAGCGCAGCTTGCATTCTGCAGCGCACTTGTCCCCGCGACGACCTTTGCCAGCAAGGCCTCGTTCTGCTCCAGGTTTCCGTGCATTTTCCAGTTACCTGCCACCAGCCCTGCGCGCGCCATTTTCTCTCCAATCAAATCAAGTCTGTAAAACCCGAGGATCCTACCCGTGAATCGGGGTTGCGTCAATGCCTGCATGCCCCAAGTTCTGTCGAGATGCTGCGCGTAATGCCAAAATATAATAAAATAGCGGGCTGGTTATTTTATAAAGTACGCTTTTGTTTTTAAGGCCAACATGAAAAAACTCGTTCTCCTGCGACATGGAGAAAGCACTTGGAATCAAGAAAATCGTTTCACAGGCTGGACAGATGTAGATTTGACGCCCAAAGGCATCGAAGAAGCCAAAACCGCTGGCAAACTGCTGCGCGATCACGGTTTCGCCTTCGATATCGCCCACACCTCCGTTCTCAAGCGTGCGATTCGCACACTCTGGATTACCCTCGATGAAATGGACAGGATGTGGACACCTGTTGAACTCAACTGGCGACTCAACGAACGCCATTATGGCGCACTGCAAGGCCTGAACAAGGCAGAAACTGCCCAACAATACGGCGACGAGCAAGTCCTGATCTGGCGACGCAGCTACGACACGCAACCCCCAGCAATCACAGCCGAGGATGAGCGCTACCCCGGATTCGATCCGCGCTACCAGAACCTGGCGAAAAACGAAATCCCGCTCTCCGAAAGCCTCAAGGACACAGTCGCGCGCTTCCTGCCTTATTGGGATCAGACCATTGCGCCGCAAATTCGATCCGGACAAAATGTCATCATCGTCGCACATGGCAACTCCCTGCGCGCTTTGATCAAGCATCTCGACCAGATCTCCGATCAGGATATTCTGAATTACAATATTCCGACTGGCATCCCTTTGATATACGAGCTCGATGATGACTTGAAACCCATACAAAACTACTATCTGGGCGATACGACAGCAGTCGAACAAGCCATGTCCACAGTCGTCAACCAGGGCAAGGTCAAGGCCTGATCCATCGCCCTCCAGAGGCGAGGCGCGCGGTATGTTTTTATATACAATCCGGAACCATCCCCTGGCCAAGCAATATCGATGCGCCCTGCCCCCTGCCAATGGCAACCATTCGGCTCGCGCAGGGCACGGCCAAACATGCGACAGTGATAAATCAGCCACTATTTGAACGTCGTATCGGCTGGCACTGCTCGGAATCATGCATAATGAAACGCCGCCTGTGTCTGCTCAGAAGCATATAATGTTTTGCAATCGGGCTTTCGTCCATATTTAAGCGTGAATCGAATCATATGATCCATGAAATACACGACCACCATCCGGCTGCAGATGCCCAATATTAATACTGTCATCCGGGTTGCGGGCAAACCCTACCGGATAGCCCACTTAATCCAACCATTAGCCCTATAACAAAGTGCGACTGCTGCCCCAAGCCTTCTCGCTACTGCTATTGCTGAACCTGTGCTGCCTCCTCTCGCCTGCTGTCGCGCAATCCAATCAGGACAATAAGAAGCAGCTTCGGGATCTACAGGGACGCATTTCAACCCTGCAGAAGGATTTAGCGCAGAAAGAAACCTCCAAAAATGAGGCCGCCGATGCGCTCCGTGATTCCGAGCGGGCGATCAGTGACATTCAGCGCCAACTCGTCAAGCTTGCCAAGCAGCAACAAAACATTCAAGCGCAACTGGCCCAACTGCAGGCGCAATCCACGCAGCTCGAACAGCAGGTCAAGCTTAAGCAGGAACAACTTGGCAAATTAATCTATCATCAGCACCTAACAGGGCGCGAAGAGCATTTGCCGTTACTGCTCAAGCAGCAGGATCCGAATGCAATCATGCGCAAGCTGCATTACTACGGTTACCTGGTTCGCGCACGCTCAGAGCATATTGACACCCTGCGTGACCAGATGCTTGAACTCGATGCCCTGACCAGGGAGAGTCTCGCCAAACAACAGAAACTGGAACGCATACAGCAAGCCCAGCTCAGCCAAAAGACCCGGCTCGAACAGGAAAAAACCAAGCGGGCAACGTTACTGGCCAAGCTCTCTGAAACAATCGAACTACAGCGCAACGAAATTACCAAACTCAGGCAGGATGAACAGCGCCTGACCGAGCTGATTGAGCAAATTAACAAGCTGCTGGCTCAAAGAAAAGCCGCCGCCGCATCAGCCCGGCAAAGCAGCAAATCTCCCCACCTGCGCAACCAACAGCTCCCCGATGCCAGCAAGCAACGCGGTGCGTTCGCATCCCTCAAAGGCAAACTTCGCCTACCCGTGCGCGGGGAACTTGTCAACCGCTTCGGCAGTCCACGTGAAGGCAGTGTCAAGTGGAAAGGCTTGTTCATCCGCGCTCGTGGCGGAAACGAGGTCAAGGCGATTGCGAACGGCCGGGTTGTATTCGCCGACTGGCTTCGTGGTTTTGGCAATCTGCTGATAGTGGACCACGGTAGTGACTATATGAGCCTCTACGGCAACAATGAAGCGATTTACAAACGCGTGGGCGACAAGGTCAAAACCGGTGATACCATTGCAGTAGTCGGAAATAGCGGAGGCAATACAGAAACCGGTCTATACTTTGAATTGAGATATCAGGGCAAACCATTTGACCCATTGACCTGGGCAAAAATAGAATGATCCGGTGAATTCATTAACAATCCATGAGTCCAATGAACATTGAATATAACCAGCACACTCACACTCGGAATTTTCCAAAAGATACCCAGCGCGGAGCCAATACAATGCGTAATTTCATGAAAAAAACCAGTTTAATTTTTGTCGGTGTGGTCGTCGGAATCATGGTCAGCCTCAATTTCTCTGCCATAGCCGACAAACAAATCAGGGATGAACTACACACCCTCCCGATCGAGGAATTGCGTGCATTTTCTCAAGTTTTCGGTCGCATCAAGAGCGACTATGTCGAACCGGTAGAAGACAAGAAACTGATTACCGAAGCGATCAACGGCATGCTCGTAGGACTGGATCCACATTCAGCCTACCTGGATACTGAAGAATACAAGGAACTGCAAATCGGCACCCAAGGCGAATTTGGCGGCCTGGGCATTCAGGTCACCATGGAAGATGGTCTGGTCAAAGTCATTTCGCCCATCGAGGACACACCCGCCTTTCGGGCCGGCATCAAAACCGGCGACCTGATCATCAAGATCGACAGTACCGCGGTCAAAGGCATGACCCTCAGCGACGCAATCAAACGCATGCGCGGCAAGCCAGACACCTCCATCGAGCTGACCATCGTGCGCGAAGGCGAAACCGAGCCACTGACATTTGAACTGGTTCGCGCCATCATCAAAATCGAAAGCGTCAAATCCAAGCTGGTCGAACCCGGTTACGGCTACGTACGCATCACCCAATTCCAGGAGCGCACGGGAGAGAACTTGGCAGAAGCCATCACCAAGCTCTACCAGGAAAGCCAGATCCCCATGAAAGGCCTGATACTGGATTTACGCAGTGATCCGGGCGGACTGTTGAATAGCGCGGTTGCCGTGTCGGCAGCTTTCCTACCAAGCGACGCACTGGTGGTATACACCGAAGGCCGGACCAGTGACGCTAAAATGCAGCTGCGCGCCAGCCCGGAATACTATCTGCGCAGCTCCGGCAGGGATTTTCTGGCGAATTTACCAGCCGATATCAAAACCATCCCCATGATCACACTGGTGGATGGCGGCTCTGCCTCAGCTTCGGAAATTGTCGCTGGCGCCCTGCAGGATCACAAACGGTCTATCGTCATGGGATCGCAAACCTTTGGCAAGGGATCGGTCCAGACCATCCTGCCGCTCGGCAACAACACTGCCATTAAACTGACCACGGCACGCTACTATACGCCCAATGGCCAGTCGATCCAGGCCAAAGGCATCACGCCGGATATCCTGGACGAAGAAACCAACAGCAACTCGCGCCTATTGCGTGAAGCTGACCTGAACCGTCATTTGAGCAACGGCAAGGAAGACGAAAAAGCGGTAACCAAAAAAGCCGACAAACCGTCTGCCAGCAAGTCGCCCAAGGAAAAACACGACAAGAAAAAGGACGGTCCGATGGAGTTTGGCTCCAGCGACGATCACCTGCTGGTCAGAGCAATCGACCACTTGAAGTCGCTTATCCAGGAACCGGAAATCCAGACCAGCGAGGCGCAAGGCTGATTCAGCACTGGCAACCAGGGAGCAGGGATAGAGGCTTATCGTGAATGATCGACAGCTATTGCGCTACAGCCGCCATCTCCTACTCCCAGAAATCGATCTCGCCGGCCAGGAAAAACTGATGCACGCCAGCGTCCTGATCGTGGGCGCTGGCGGGCTGGGCTCACCGGCAGCCCTTTATCTTGCCGCCAGCGGTATTGGCAAATTGGTCATCTGCGATCATGACCGGGTCGACCTGACCAACCTGCAACGGCAAATCCTGCATGAAACCGCTGCCATCGGCAGATTGAAAGCCGATTCCGCCCAAGACACCCTACGGCGCATCAATCCCGACATCCAGATCGTTTCCCTACCGCAACGCGCCTCCATCGGCCTGCTGACTAAGGAAGTCTACGAAGTCGATGCCGTAGTGGATGCCTGCGATAACTTCCCAACCCGCCATGCAATCAACCAAGTTTGCCTGAAATACCGCAAACCTTTGATATCCGGCGCAGTCATGCGTTTTGACGGACAAGTTACCGTCTTTGACCTGCGTCAGCAGGAAAGCCCCTGCTACCACTGTCTGTTCCCGGAATCGGGGGAAAGCGAGGATCCCAACTGCGCCCTCATGGGCGTCTTCTCGCCGCTGGCCGGCATCATTGGCTGCATGCAGGCGGCCGAGACCATCAAAGTGTTAATCGGCATGGGCGAAACACTCAATGGCCGTCTCCTGCTCCTGAATGGACTCAACATGCAATGGCGTTCCCTCAAACTGCAAAAAGATCCCGCCTGCCCAGCCTGTGGTCCGAACCGCCCCCGGCGCGGCCAGGTTGCCGTTCAATCGTTGTAGGGTGCGCCTGCGCACCATCCAGCCGATGTTAAATTACAATCGTCCGGAAAAAGCCTGACTTCGTGCTTTCCAGCTTCGTGCATGATGAGCATGTGCCACGGTGATAATCCATCATCGAATTTATGGTACGCGAGTACACCCCTGATGACTGCCCGGTCCCGCCCGCCTCAGGAAGCATGAAACTGCAATGCCGCCAGACGCGCATACAATTCGTTGGTCGCCATCAGCTCGGCATGCGTGCCAAGCGCCTGCAACCGTCCATGCTGCAGCAGCGCAATACGGTCAGATGACATGACCGTGCTCAAGCGATGCGCGATCACAATCGTCGTCCGGTCGGCACTCAATCTAGCCAGTGCCTGCTGCACCCAGTATTCGCTCTGTGCATCCAGCGCACTGGTTGCCTCGTCCAACAGCAAAATCGGCGCATCGGCCAGAATCGCGCGCGCGATCGCCAGCCGCTGCTTCTGTCCACCCGATAAACCCAGACCGGCATCCCCCAGCCGGGTTTGATAACCCTGAGGCAGGGCCTGAATGAAATCATGCGCAAATGCAGCTTTGGCCGCTGCCTCCACGGCCGCATCGCTGGCATCCGGGCAGGCATAACGCAGATTCTCCCCGATGGTGCCGTGAAACAAGGCCGGGTGTTGCGAGACCAGCGCAAAGCAACGGCGCAGCGCCACCAGATCGAGCTGCCGGATATCCACGCCCTCAAGCATGATGCAACCGGACTGGACATCGAAAAAACGCAGCAGCAAATCAAACAGAGTCGATTTGCCCGCACCCGAAGGCCCGACCAGCGCCAGTGTTTCGCCTGGGCGCACAGATAACGAAAAATGATCGGTCACCAGAACTTCCGGCCTAGAAGGATAAGCGAAGCACACCTGCTCGAAGGCGATATAGCCCACCACCGGCGGCAATGGCTGCGGATGCAACGGTGAGCGGATCTGGTTCGGCGCTTCCAGCAGCTCCATCGTCCGTTCGGCCGCCCCGGCCGCACGCTGCAATTCGCCATACACCTCGGATATCGAACCGACCGCCGACCCGACAATAATACTGTAGAACACAAACGCTGCCAGCTCACCGCCGCTGATCTCACCCGCGATCACGTCCATGCCCCCCACCCACAGCATCATGCCGATCGCGCCGAACACCAGCACAATCACCACACCGATCAGCCTGGCGCGCTGCAAGGTGCGCTCGCGAGCCATAGCGAACGCATCCTCCACATGCTGGTCGAAACGCATTTTGTCCATTGCCTGATGGTTATATGCCTGAACAGTCTTGATCTGCCCCAGCACCTCGCCCACATAGGCGCCCACTGCCGCCACCCGGTCCTGGCTCTGGCGCGACAATGCCCGCACGCGCCGGCCGAACAGCATGATCGGCACAATCACCAAGGGGATGCTGAGCATCACAATGGCAGTCAACTTGGCATTGGTAATGAACAGCCAGATCACCCCGCCTGCCAGCATGATCAGGTTGCGCAATGCCACCGATACCGAAGATCCCACCACCGACTGCAGCAAAGTCATGTCCGCAGTCAGGCGCGACTGGATCTCCAGACTGCGGTTGGCCTCGAAGAATCCCGGATGCAGCTCGACCAGGTGCGCGAAAACCTGACGCCGAATATCCGCAATCACCCGCTCACCCAGCCAGGTCACCCAGTAATAACGCGTGAACGTGCCCAGCGCCAGCAACCCGACCAACAATAAAAAAATTAGCACATACTGGGTCAGCAAGGCAGGCGATTGGGTGGCAAAACCACGATCGATCAACAACCTGATACCTTGCCCGATCGACAACGTAATCCCGGCAGTCAACAACAACGCGAACAAACTGAAAACAAGCGGCCCTTTGTAAGGCGCGACATAAGCAGCCATCTTCCTGACAGCTTGCCAGCGGCGACTGGTAATAAACAGATTCTTGATCATTCAGGCAGGAAAGATTGAAACGACGATTGTGATGGATGCCACTAAATTATTTTGGGCTCGGCCTGTTCGAATACTCGCACAGACAGATTTGAAATCAAATACCAGGCATCGAATTATC
>NZ_JBEUDO010000015.1:0-54633 GCF_050584665.1 Nitrosomonas sp. ANs5 | reverse complement strand
CAAAAACCAATAGGTATGGCTGCGATAAGTGGGTATCGTGAATTGTTGCGCAGGAAATATTTTTCCTGCACTGTTTTATTGCAAGCAGTCAATTGACGCAATTTGCTGTGTAGAGATAGGGACAGATCAATTCATTGGTGTGCAAACTAAGCTGATGAATCGTTTGATTCATTTCGACAAATTGATTTCAATCGAGATGTCGCTTATTTTATCAAGAGGGTCAGAAGCTGGGGTCCATATACTCGGCTTTTAATAATGGAGCATTGGTTCCCAGCTGTTTTATGGTAAACATATTTTATGCATCTGAACTATTTTCAGTTATGGTGTGGTGCATGAAATGTACCCTGCCGTTTTTTAGCAGCAACCATCGTGTGCCGGGTGCATTTATGATGCACCATATTACTAACGAGGGGCAATTTAGATTGCTGTCTGTTTCAGTGTACTATCTTATAAAAATATTGATGCATACATGATCATGACAATTTTCGATTAACCCAGAGTGCTGCAGTGAATAACAGCATTGCACCTGCCTGATGTGCTGCTGCGAATGTCAACGGTACCGACAATAATAAGGTTGTTATGCCTAATCCCACTTGAATCATTAAGGCGATCACCAGCAGATGTGACGCGAAGCGGGCTGTACCTGATAGTGAGACCTTTCTGGCTTTGAACCAGAAAATTGGAACTAAGAATATCAACAACCAAGCAATTAGACGATGGTCAAACTGAACCGTTGTAATATTATCGAAAAAATTCCTATACCAAGGCTCCAGTACGAACATGGCTGGTGGAATCAAATGGCCATCCATCAAGGGAAAGGTGTTATACGCCTTACCTGCGTGTATACCTGCGACCAGTCCACCGGACAGCACCATGACAAAGATCAGGCCTGTTAGCGTGAATGAAAAACGGCGCAGCCCGAGTATGGATGCTGCGACGGCTGTATCTGGTGTTTGTGCTTGCTTCGGTGCAAGCAATCCCGTGGCGACCCAGAACATGGCCGCATAGATAATGAAGGCCAATCCTAAATGTGCGGTCAACCGATATTGGCTGACATAAATATTATCAGCCAATCCGCTCATGACCATATACCACCCCATGAATCCCTGCAGGCCACCGAGTATGAAAATACCCAGAAGCTTCAGTCCCAGCTTGCGATCAACGCGTTTACGCGCAACAAAATAAACGAAAGGAATGAAATAAACCAGCCCGATCAAGCGGCCCAGCAAGCGATGGAAATATTCCCACCAGAAAATTCCTTTAAACTCGTCTAGGGTCATACCTTTGTTGACTTCCTCGTATTGTGGAATTTGACGATATTTGTCTAGTAAAATTTCCCAATCTTCTTGCGTAAAAGGGGGGATGGTGCCGATAATGGGTTGCCACTCCACTATGGACAGTCCTGAACCAGTCAGACGCGTCACACCGCCTACGATTACCATCGCGAAAACCAGAGCGCAACAGATCAATAGCCAAACAGCGATCGCTGTTTGGCTATTGGGCCGGGAAGTGGATTGTTCAGGTTTTATGGATTTGTATGAGCTTATTTGCATTGTTTTCTGTTAATCAAGTATGCTGATTACGTATCAAGCGTTGTTTGTCTCGTTCCCATTCCTTGCGCTTTTCGCTCTCACGTTTATCAAATTGTTTCTTGCCTTTGGCAAGCCCAATTTCCAGTTTGATTCTACCTGCTTTATAATGCATATCCAATGGAACCAGCGTGTACCCGGCCCGCTCAACTTTTCCAATGAGCTGGCTAATCTGTCCCGCGTGCAATAACAGTTTGCGTGTTCTTACGGGATCTGGATGGATATGCGTGGATGCCGCTGGCAATGAGCTGATATGACAACCGATAAGGAATAATTCGCCGTTGCGGATAATAATGTATGCTTCTTTCAATTGAATGCGCCCCGCGCGGATTGCTTTGACTTCCCATCCTTCCAGAACAATGCCCGCTTCGTATTTTTCCTCGATGAAATAATCGTGAAAAGCTTTTTTATTTTGCGCAATACTCATCGAAATAAAACAAGGATAATGGTATATGACTTTTGTGAAATTCTCGTTTAGTGTAACAGTTTTTAGTCTTGATTCGCCCGAAATAAGGTAATTTATCGTATGGCTGAAATAGAAAAATCGGTTTTGGTGGGTTACTCAGCAACGCAGATGTTTAATCTGGTAGATACCGTTGAAAACTACCCAGATTTTCTGCCATGGTGCTCAGGCGCCTCCATGGAATTACAAGATGATGAAACTGCGCATGCCACTGTCAATATAGATTATCACCACATCAAGCATAGTTTTACGACTAAAAATACCCGCTGTCCGCCCGAATTGATCGAAATGGAATTGCTCGAGGGTCCCTTCGAACATTTAGATGGGCATTGGCGCTTCATTCCATTATCAGAGAACGCCTGCAAGATAGAGTTCCGTCTGCATTATACTTTCTCGCATAAATTGCTGGAAAAATTGGTAGGACCCGTTTTTTATATGATTGCCAACAATTTTGTAGAAGCATTTGTCGAGCGAGCGGAAGCAATCTATGGCTCCTCAATCTGAGCAACCAACAGGCATTATGGTCGAAGTAACTTATGCCTTGCCCCACGATCAGTTTCTCAAGCGTTTTGAGGTGCCTATTGGGACTTCACTTGCGCAGGCAATTCAGCTGTCCGGTGTTCACCAGCTGTATCCGGAAATTGGTTGTGCCGGATTCAAAGCCGGAATCTTTGGCAAGATCATGAGCGCAGATACCGTGCTACAGCCGCATGATCGTATTGAAATATACCGGCCGCTTACAATTGATCCGAAAGAGAAACGTAGGTTGAGATCAAAGAATCGTGCCAGAATGGGTTGTTAAGGTGCGGTACTAGGAGGCTGTCCGAGAATAGCGACGTAGCGAGGGCGAGGCTGATTGAGTTGGATTTTTCGATCATTTGAGGCGAATAGTCGTTCTATTTAACGAAAAGGATCGTAAAATCCGGCCAGTCAGGCTCGTCCGCAGTAGATCAGCCTATTCTCGGACAGCCTCCTAGCTGTTGTTGCTTGATCCTGGTTGAGTTGAGGGGGGGCGATCGGTCTTAATACTGTCGAGGATTAATAAGCAAGCACCGACAACAATGGCAGAATCAGCGATGTTGAAGGCTGGCCAGTGATAGTCGCCGAGATAGAAATCCAGAAAATCGACAACATAGCCCAGCGTGACGCGATCCCAGAGATTCCCGAGTGCACCGCCTAGAATAAGGCTTAATGCAATGCAAAACAGTTTGTTATATGAATGTTTGTAGAGCAAATAAATGATCAATATCGAGGCAGCCAGAGCGATTGCACTGAGGAACCAGCGTTGCCAGCCGGAAGCATCGCTCAAGAAACTAAAGGCAGCACCTGGGTTATAGGCCAAGACCAGGTTAAAAAAATCTGTTACTGCAATGTGTTGTCCGTACGCTAAAGTGGATTCTACCCATCGTTTGGAAATCCAGTCCACTAACAGAACAATCGATGCAATGGCTAGGCTGAAGTGTAATTTCATAGCACCTTGGCGGCTAGTTAAGTATTGTTTATCAGCAAATCAAGCATAGCGCCGTGATTCACCAGATCCGGTAAGATTATTGATGCATCGACCGCATAATGTGGGATGATCGGGATGGGATCCTACGTCCTGCCGATAGTGCCAGCAACGTTCGCATTTTAAGTGTGGGCTCGCAGCCACCGTGATGCTTTCATCTGTGGCGCTGGCAACTTGCTGCAGATGAATCTCAGAAGTAATCAGCACAAAACGTAAATCGTCTCCGAGAGATGCGAGCAGCGCGTGATTTTCACCCGCCGCATGCATGGTGACAGTGGCCACCAATGACGATCCGATTTCTCCCCGCGCGCGCGCGTCTTCCAGCTGCTTTTGTACAAGGACCCGTAATTCACGTAGGCGATGCCAGCGATTTAAAAGTATTTGTGTATCGGCCAAGGTTGACCCTTGCTCCGGGAATGTGTGCCATGTATGCAAGAGTATGCTGTCTTGTTCCGAATTGTTGAGCTGCTGCCATACTTCTTCTGCGGTAAAACTTAGAATCGGCGCGAACAATCGCACCAGGCTGTGGGTGATATGATAGAGCGCAGTTTGTGCCGCCCGTCGCGGGATGCCCGTCGCGGCAGTCGTATAGAGCCGATCCTTGAGAATATCAAGGTAGAATCCTCCCAGATCTTCTGAGCAAAAATTATGCAATTTCGCGACTATCTGATGAAATTCAAAATTCTCATATAACCTAAGAAGATCCTGCTGGAATCTTTCTGTAAAAACCAGCATGTAGCGGTCGATTTCCATCCATTCCTCAATGGGTAGGGAATCGGTGGATGGATTGAAATCAGCTAAATTGGCCAGTAAAAAACGCAGGGTATTGCGAATGCGTCGATAAGTCTCGACAGTGCGCTTGAGAATTTCATCGGATATGAACAGTTCTCCGGAGTAATCGGTGGATGCGACCCAAAGACGCAGAATATCGGCTCCAAGCGTATCGACGATTTTTTGTGGCGCGATGACATTGCCCTTGGACTTGCTCATTTTATAGCCGTGGCCATCCACCACGAAACCATGCGTGAGCAGCGCTCGAAAAGGGGCATGGCCATCCATCGCGCAGCCAGTCAGCAAAGAAGACTGAAACCAGCCACGGTGCTGATCGGAGCCTTCGAGATAAAGATCGGCTGGATGCGCTAACTTGGAATCGTTTTTCAATACTGTTTCATGGGTCGTGCCTGAATCGAACCATACATCGAGCGTGTCAGTCAGCTTGCGATATTGCAGCGCTTCTTCGCCCAGCAGACTGGCCGCATCGAGTCTGAACCAGGCTTCTATGCCTTCCTGTTCAACAAGGTGGGCGACTTCTTCCAGCAGTTCATCGGTGCGCGGATGCAGGGCGTGCGTATCCTGATGAACAAAAAAAGTCATAGGGACGCCCCAATTGCGCTGACGCGAAACACACCAGTCGGGCCGATTCTTGATCATTGCTTCAAGCCGGGCTCTGCCCCATGCTGGGTAAAAACGAGTGGACTCGACTGCTTGCAGAGCGAGTTCGCGTAGCGAAATCTTGGTCTGTGTCGAACTGGTCTCGCTTTGACGCTGCATGCCCACGAACCATTGTGGTGTCGCGCGGAATATGATCGGAGTTTTATGACGCCAGCAATGTGGATAGCTATGCTCAATCTTCTCCACGTGGAGTAAATGGCTGCTTTGTTTGAGGGCATCAATAACAACATCGTTGGCTTTCCAGACAAATAATCCGCCTACCAGGGGCGTGTCGGCGGTAAATTTACCGTCACCACCAACGGGGCTGTCGCTGGGCAAATCGTATTGCTGTCCGATGAAATAATCGTCCAGTCCATGTGCGGGCGCAGTATGCACAAGACCTGTGCCGGCTTCCAGTGTGACATGCCGGCCACAGATTATTTTGACGGTGCGCCCCGCAAAGGGATGATGCAAGGCCATATTCTCCAGTGCTTGTCCTTTGCAAGTAGCAACGACTTCCCCTACGAGCTGGTAACGAGTGAGGCAGGTTTGTACCAAGTCTGAAGCTAGAATCAGCCAACCGCGTTGTGTTCTGACCAGGCTGTATTCGAATTCTGGATGTACGCAGACTGCCTGATTGGCAGGCAGTGTCCAGGGGGTGGTTGTCCAAATAACGGCATAGACTCTCGCATCGGGTGGTAACGGTGCAGCCAGAATGGCTGCGAGTGGGTGAGTGTCCTGCCTGTCACCGGCGATTTCGAAACCAGCGTCGATCGCGGGCGATGATTTATTCTCATACTCTACTTCGGCTTCGGCTAGAGCGGAGCCACAGTCAATACACCAGTTGACCGGCTTCTGGCCCTGGTAGAGATGACCGTTGCGATGGATCTTGCCGAGCGCACGAATAATCCCTGCTTCCGTTGCGGGGTTCATGGTGAGATAGGGATGTTCCCAATCAGCAAGTACGCCGAGTCGAATGAAATCGGCTTTCTGACGCTCGACTTGTGCGCGTGCGAATTCCCGGCAAAGCTGCCGTATCTGTTCAGCCGGCAAATGCTTGCCATGTTTTTTTTCTATCTGGTGCTCAATTGGCAATCCATGGCAATCCCAGCCGGGGATGTAAGGTGCATCGAAGCCGGCCAAGGTTTTGCTTTTGATGATGATATCCTTGAGGATCTTGTTGACAGCGTGCCCAATGTGGATGTCGCCGTTGGCATAAGGCGGGCCGTCATGCAGGATGAATTTGGGGCGGCCTTGACTGGCTGCACGGATTTTCTGATAGAGTTTTTTTTCCTGCCAGGCTTCGAGCATGACAGGCTCCCGTTTAGCCAGATTACCGCGCATTGGAAAAGGGGTATCAGGCAAGTTCAGGGTTTTTTTGTAGTCGGTAGTCATGTTGTGAATTTAGTCTAGCAGTTTCATGTGGTATCGTGCCCACGCGGGCAAAATAGGCTTTTGCATGAGCGACATCCAGTTCGATCTGTTTGGCAAGCGTTTCCAGATCGGGGTATCTTTCTTCATCTCTGAGTTTATGCAGAAAATCAATGTGCAAGTGTTGGCCATAAATATCCTGGTCAAAATCAAATAAATGCACTTCCAGTACTGGTTTGCCATGATCGAGGATAGTCGGGCGAATGCCCAGGCTGGCCACACCTTTGATGCGTTCTGCATGAAATGTATTCTTCTGCCTAGTGATTTCTACCACAAATATGCCACTCAAGGGAGGACGGTTGTGCTTCAACTGAATGTTGGCGGTCGGAAAACCAATTTTTTTTCCTAGTTTGTTGCCGTTCACGACGCGTCCGCTGATGCTATATGGGCGCCCCAGCAAACATTTGGCGAGATCCAGATTGCCACAGGCAAGCGCATCGCGGATTGCGGTGCTGGAAACTCTCAGCCCGTCAATCACAAAGCTTGGCATGACTTCAAGTTCGATGCCATCCGGTCGCGATGCGAATTGCCGTAGCAGGGCAAGATCGCCAGCACGTCTGGCACCGAACCGGAAGTCATCACCGATCAATAACCAGCGAACATTGAGTACCCGTTTTAGCGTATGCGTAATAAACATTTCCGCGCTGATGTTTGCGAATTGGCTGTCAAAACGGAAGATTTGCACTTGGTCCAATTCCAGCTCAGCCAGGTATTCGAGTTTCTCGCGCAGATTCGTCAAGCGCGTGGGCGCGCGATCAGGCGCAAAAAACTCGCGCGGGTGCGGTTCGAAAGTCATGACGCACGAAGCGATACCTAAGCGCTTGGCCGCTTGCTTCACACGGGTAAGCATTGCTTGGTGGCCTAAGTGCACACCATCAAAATTGCCGATTGTCAGAGCGACAGGCTGGCTTGCCTGTATCAAGGCTCGCCGGGTAATGCGCATGTTAATGGAAAGAGTGTAGATAGGGTCGTAACATATCCTGCGAGAACGAAGCGCTGGTTTTGCTATGGGACCGCCGTTCAATAACAGGCCAAAATCCGTCTTTTTTCAAGCGTTGTCGGCGTTGAGTGCAACGGGTTGCTGCTGGGGAAAGTGGCTCATTTGATAACCCATCCATAATCGTTCGGCGATGAATGCCGCAACCGCATCGGCATGCTGTTTGAGCATCGGATTACCTAGCTCGAGCGTCGTTTCCCGGAAGAGTTGCAGCCAGCGTTGGAACAGTGTGGCGTTGAGCTCGGGCAGTGCAATATGTTTGGGCATTGGTGCGCCACGAAAACGACTGGTACCTCGTAGTTGTGCCGACCAGAAATTAGTCATTTGTACGAAATGTGCGTCCCAATCGATGACATGCGCTTCGAAAATCGGTCCGAGAGAAGGGTCTTTTCTTGCTTTGGCATAAAAATCGTGAACCAGTTTGCTAACCTCCTCTTCGGTGTATAGATTGGGATTGGGTTCAGGAATATGTCGAGGTATCATAACTCTTGATCTGCTATATAAGTTAAAGTTTCCTAGGCGAGCTGCAAGTGATTCAGACTATGAAGCAGGCTGCTCAAGCGATTATTTTCTCACAGTTGTGGCGTGACTTCGAATCTTTGTATATTGTTGAGGTTATTTTGGGATTCAACCAGTTTGTGAAAGGGAAGATTTCGATTGCAGTCAGATTACGCGTATCGTTTTTCCATGCTCTTGCTATTCTCCTGCTTTTCCATGAGTGTTGGCAAGGGGTGCCGGTATGGCCTTTTTTTTCTGGTCATTCTGCTGACGGCCTGCGCCGATGTTTGGAACAACCCTTACCCCGAGGCAGATTCCGGTAAGAATATTCTTTACAATGCCTTTGCCGAACGTCCTAAACACTTGGATCCGGTGCAATCCTATAGTTCCAACGAAATCACATTTACGGCCCAGATTTACCAGCCACCACTGCAGTATCACTATCTAAAACGACCTTTCACGCTGATCCCGCAAACGGCGCTCAGCATGCCGTTTGTTCGTTATTACAATGCGAATGACGAACAACTGCCTGCCAATGCAGCCAGTGCGGAGATCCATTATTCAGTTTACGAAATTTCCATCAAGCCGGGCATTCTCTATCAGCCACACCCGGCTTTTGCCAGGGATATGCAAGAAAACCTGCTTTATCATGCGCTCACCGTGCAGGATACGCGCGCACTATACAAGCTGAGCGATTTCGAGCATCACGGAACCCGGGAGCTGGTTGCGGCAGATTATATTTACCAAATCAAACGGTTGGCACATCCCAGACTGCATTCACCCATTTTTGGCCTGATGGCCGATTACTTGGTTGGGCTGCGCGAGCTGGCGGATACCTTAAGAAGCATGGACAAGGAGATGCCGGCAGACGATTTTCTGGATTTGCGCGAATTTTCCCTGAGCGGCGTGGAGCTGGTGGATGATTACACCTATCGCATCCACATCAAAGGCAAGTATCCTCAATTCATGTATTGGCTTGCAATGCCTTTTTTTGCGCCTGTGCCGTGGGAGGCCGATCGTTTTTTCTCACAGCAGGGACTGGCCGAAAAGAACCTGACACTCGATTGGTATCCAGTCGGCACAGGGCCCTATATGCTGACACAAAATGATCCCAACCGGATCATGGTGCTGGAGCGTAATCCAAACTTTGCCGGTGAATTTTATCCTGATGAAGGTATGCCGGAGGACGAAGAGAGAGGATTGCTGCGCGATGCAGGGCGTCCGCTGCCGCTGATTGATAAAGTCGTGTTCAGTCGCGAAAGGGAGAGCATTCCGCGCTGGAATAAATTCTTACAGGGATACTATGATGCATCGGGTATCGGTTCGGACAGCTTCGATCAGGCGGTGCAGATAACGGGCCAGGGCGAGGCAATTGTCACTGATGACATGGCAGCTCAGGGAATACGCCTGGAAACGGCTGTGGCGCCGTCAACTTACTATATGGGTTTTAATATGCTCGATCCAGTTGTGGGTGGGCGTACCCAGCAAGAGCAGGCGTCTGCCCGCAAATTACGTCAAGCCATCTCGATCGCGGTTGACTATGAGGAATATATCTCGATATTTGCCAATGGTCGCGGGATTCCTGCCCAAGGACCCATCCCTCCAGGGATAGAGGGTTATCGTGAGGGCCGGGCAGGCATGAATCCGATCGTTTATGAGTGGCGCGAAGAAAGGCCGCAGCGCAAATCCATCAAATTGGCGCGGGCGTTGCTGGCCGAAGCGGGTTATCCCGGGGGGATCGATCGCAAAACGGGTAAACCATTGGTGTTGTATTTTGATGTGACGGCACGCAGCGCAGACGATAAATCCATTCTGGACTGGATGCGCAAACAATTCAGGAGACTCAATATTCAATTGGTCGTCCGCAGCACGGATTACAATCGATTTCAGGACAAAATACGCAAGGGAAATGCTCAAATTTTTGAGTGGGGCTGGAATGCCGATTATCCCGATCCGGAAAATTTCCTGTTTCTGCTCTACGGGCCACAACGTAAAGTGGGAAATAATGGCGAAAATGCAGCCAACTACGATAATGTTGAATACAACCAACTGTTCGAACAAATGAAGAACATGGAGCCGGGCCCGCAGCGTGTGCGCATTATCGAGCGCATGGTGACAATTTTGCGTGAGGATGCACCTTGGTTATGGGGGTTTCATCCGCTCGATTTTGCTCTGTATCATGCCTGGTATGAGAATGTGAAGCCCAACAGGTTGGGTTATAACAACATCAAATATTGGCGGATTGACCCGGTTTTGCGCGAGCAGAAGCGACGTGAATGGAACGAGCCAGTATTGTGGCCGATCGGTGCGGGTTTTGCGGTGCTTGGTGTTTTTCTGGCGCCAGCGTGGTTTGCCTATCGACGTCGCGAACTGAGGCAGAGTCTCCCCAGGCGAGTGGCCTAATTTAATCGAGTTGTTATGCTAAATTACATCATTCGCCGCATCCTTTATGCCGTTCCTATCTTGATTGGCGTCAATCTCATCACTTTTGCGCTTTTCTTCGTGGTGAACACACCTGACGATATGGCGCGCATGCACTTGGGCACAAAACATGTCACAGATGAGGCGATCCTGAAATGGAAGCAGGATCGCGGTTATGACAAGCCGCTGTTATACAACCCCGTTGCACAAGGCGGCCAGAAATTGACCGATACAATTTTCTTCGAAAAATCGCTTGCCATGTTCGCTTTCGATTTCGGGCGGGCAGACGACGGGCGTGATATCGCGCATGAAGTTAAAGCCAGGATGTGGCCCAGCCTGGCGATTGCGTTGCCGGTGTTCTTTCTCGGATTGTTGACCTATATTACTTTTGCGCTGGTGATGGTATTTTTCCGGGCAACTTATGTCGATTTCTGGGGAGTGGTGATATGTGTGGCGATGATGTCAATTTCCAGCCTGTTTTATATTATTGGCGGCCAATTCCTGATTAGTAAGTTGTGGCATCTGGTGCCGGTATCCGGTTATGGCAGCGGGCTGGATGCTGGCCGCTTTCTTGTTTTGCCAATCATCGTGGGTGTGATCAGCAGTGCTGGCGCCAATACACGCTGGTATCGCACAATTTTTCTGGAGGAAATGGATAAGGAATATGTGCGCACCGCCCGGGCAAAAGGTTTGCCGGAAAGTCTTGTCTTGTTCAGGCATGTGCTCAAGAATGCCATGATTCCCATACTGACCGGGGTGGTCGTGGTGATTCCATTGCTGTTTCTCGGTGGCCTGATCATAGAATCATTTTTTGGTATACCGGGGTTGGGCAGTTATACCATTGATGCGATTCATTCGCAGGATTTTGCTGTCGTGCGCGCAATGGTATTTCTGGGTTCGCTGCTTTATATTGTCGGTTTGGTGATGACTGATATTTCCTATACCCTGGTTGACCCAAGAGTGCGGCTGGAGTGATTTTTTTTCTTATCGCATTGCCGTCATATTTTGCAAGGAATCAATCTGATTTTCTGGAGCAGCATATAGCGTAAAAGTCGTTCATCGTTAAAACAGTTTTGTTCAACATGGAACAGTCCCGTATTGAAGAGTATTAAAAGCAAGATTGTTGTTTTTGCTGTGATTGCAACCCTGCTGCCTTCTGGGGGGCTGGGTTTGTTATCATTTTGGCAGAACGAAGCACTCATGAACGATAGTGTGACGCGTGAATTGCGTGCGCTGACGGACAACGTCAACCGGCATCTGGATGCATGGTTGAATGAAAATACGCTCGCTGTGCGAGCGTTATCGACTTCCAATCCCGTGATAGAGGGGTTGTCCACATTAAATCAGTTTGCTGACGGCGAGTCGGCCGGACAGGTCAAATCCAACTTGGCGGGCTATTTGCGTTCAGTACAAGGAAAACTTGAAACGATCCTGGAACTGGCGGTTTACGACAACAATCAGCAAATGGTAGCAAGCAGCGTCCCCACGCTGGAAGCTTATGACATTCCTGTGCGTTGGCCGCATAAATCCTTGACGGCTGGAGCCGTATCTGCTCCGCCTTATTGGAATGCGCGCTATGCCACTGCCACGCTAAGCATTATTTTTCCCGTGCTGTCTTATGATAATGTGCTGGTGGGTGCGTTTGCCGTTACGCTGGATTTGGGATCGCTCAGAAGTCAATTGCTGGACGCCAAGAAATTCTCGCGCGGCGAGATCTTTTTGCTGGACTATGAGGGGAAAGTGTTGCTGAGCAGCATTCCGGGGGCTGATCATGAGGCAGCGCTGGATTCTCAGCAGTTGGATGAATTGCAAATACGGGCCAAGGATTCCATGACTTATGATGGCCTTGCCTATTCCAGGTCGATCGGGTTGCTGTATATGTCCGAGAAAATTCCAGTGGCAGTATTGGTGGAGCGTGATTATGGCGATATACATGCCGCCTGGACGAAACTGCGTGATCGGTTTCTGGAATTTGTCGGCATTCTGATTGTGATCATAACGGCGGTAGCATTGTACATGGGGCATACTATCGTCACCCCGCTCAAGAGATTGATCGATGCGGTTAAGGGTATCGTGGAGGGAAATTTTGAAACCAGGCTGCAAGTCCGGCAGAAGGATGAAGTTGGCCAGTTGACCATCATGTTCAATCAAATGACGGATGCGTTACGCCGCAAGCATGCAGAAATTATGGTGGCCAATCAGGTCATGCAACAAAAAAACCAGCTCCTGCAGAAATTATCGGTTACGGACAGTCTGACCGGTTTGTATAACCGGAGCAAACTTGACGCCATTTTGACCGAGCAGCTGGCCAGATATCAACGTAACCAACGCATTTTTTGCTTGCTGATGATAGATGTTGACCATTTTAAGCGCATCAATGATGATCTTGGGCATATCATGGGCGATAAGATCCTGATTGCCGTGGCGACAGTGTTGCTGAAGTCGATTCGGACTATCGATCATGCTGCTCGTTACGGAGGCGATGAATTCGTGGTCGTTTTGACTGAAACCCATGCGGATGCGGCAGTAAAAACCGCAGAAAGAATCCGGTCGCAGGTTGGAAAAATTTGCCTTGCATTCAAGGAGCATCCGATCAAGATTACGCTCAGCATTGGCATTGCGCAATGCCAACCTGAAGATGTCACCCCGAGTGACCTGATTGCGCGTGTGGATGCGGCATTGTACGAAGCAAAGAAAGCGGGGCGTGACCGGATCGAATGTATTGGCGCAATCACGCAATGAACCAAACCGGTCCGGGATTTCTGGTTGAGTAGAGTGGGCCAGTTGTTCATCTCGTTTTATAACGCGCATGGGTGATGGCAAGTGGCAGTTGGCCGAGGAATCCGGGATAATTGTGTAACTGGGTGTTTGATAGGTTTCAGGTAAAGGGCTTAAGCTGGGTATAGCACGAAATGGAATTTAAGGATTATTACCAAATTATGGGTATCGCACGCGATGCCACGCAGGATGATATCAAGCGAGCCTATCGCAAATTGGCGCGCAAATATCATCCCGATGTCAGTAAGGAACCTGGCGCTGAAGCACGTTTCAAAGAAATAGGCGAGGCCTACGAGGTGCTCAAAGATCCGGAAAAACGAGCTGCCTATGACCAATTAGGCGCGCGCTGGAAAAGTGGCCAGGAATTTCAAGCGCCACCGGGATGGGATCAGGGCTTTGAATTTCATGGCGGTGATTTTAAGCAGGCAGATGCTTCCCAATTCAGTAGTTTCTTTGAAGCGTTATTCGGTCGCGGTGGACGTGCCCGGCAGCATGCCGGATCTGGCGTGCCTGGCGAGGATTCGCACGCTAAGATATTGATAGATCTCGAAGATACCTTTCGCGGCGTGGTGCGCAGCCTGACCTTGCAGCATACCCAGCTTGGGCTCGATGGGCGGCCGCAGACCAAGGAGCGCAAGCTGAATGTGCGCATCCCGAAAGGCATTCGTCAGGGTCAGCATATTCGCCTAGCGGGTCAAGGCAGTCCTGGGGTGGGAAAAGGGCAAGCTGGAGATCTCTATCTTGAAGTGATGTTCAAGCCCCATCCGCTATATAAAATCGACGGGAAGGATATTTTCCTGGATTTTCCCATTGCCCCGTGGGAGGCTGCATTGGGCGCAACAGTCAAGGCGCCGACGCCGGCAGGCGTGGTCGATCTTAAAATTCCGGCTGGCTCCCAGTCGGGGCAAAAGCTGCGACTCCGGCAACGTGGCATCCCGAGCACCCCGCCGGGAGATTTGTATATCGTGCTACAGATTGCATTGCCCCCGGCCGATAGCGAGCAAGCGCGCACAATTTACCGTGAAATGGAGCGAAAACTCGCATTCAATCCTCGTGCAAAATTGCGAGTCTAGTCGTTCATGGAGCGTTCCGTCTGGAAGGATGTGGTATCCAAACAATGGTGTTTGAGTGGCGCTGGAACTTTTGCAAGCAGTCGGCACACGCTGATCAGGATAATTGGTGAATGATATGTGGCAGCAACCAGGTGGGCTGAATGCCGGCGCGTGCCAGCCTCCGGTCTTTTCTCGATAGCAATCTCAGTATATAGTCAGTTCATCAGCAAGCATGACCCATAATACACGGCTTAAAATCCGAATTCGGCTTGATCAATCCATACCCGGGCGATCCGAGGCTGAACAGGGAGCAGATTCTCTTTCCCACCAATCAATCGCTACGGATTATGATTGGCGAAAAATAATGGTAGCGGCCCTGTCCTTGCTGACGGTCCTGTCGGCAATGGGTTGGCTAATTTCTACATGGCTGGCTGATGAGGATGGCAGCCGCCAGGGGGTGTCCAATGACAGCACGGCTTTGCCGCAGGCCCCGACGCCTTCAGTGAGCGAGTTTGCGGCATCCGCACCCTCTCCAGCAGCGGAGAAGTTGCCGGCGGAATCGTCTGGCACTATGCAGGAAGGCCATGCGCAAGGTCCTGAAAAGTCGGCTTCCAATCAGGTGGCAGCAGATACGCCAGCAAGCCGTTGGGCTGCTGTGGCGAATGCCGGCCAGATGCCCACGCCAGGAATCAAGCCGGCCGTTCCCGATAACGAGGTGGGCAGTGATGTGGCCGTTGTCAAACCGGAGGCGAATGATCATCCCGGCGTGCTGCGGGCACAGCTGACATCAGGCGTCCGGCAGCGTGAACCGGTTGACAGTATTGATCACGTGTCTTTGGCGGCGACCATAAGCCAGCCGATTTATTTCTACTTGCATTTGTCTGGACTTGAAAATGAGAGAGTGACGGTAGACTGGTTTTATCAGGAAAAACGTATAGCTAGGGTTATACTCGATACGGGTGCGAGTGATTGGCGGACGTATTCCAGTAAGATGCTTGATAAATCCAGAATAGGCGCGTGGCGGGTGGCGGCATTTGATCAATCAGGGAAGCTGTTGGCAGAGCGTAGATTTAAAGTGACGCGTTGACCAGGGTTTTAGGCTGGTGGATGGATCAAAGGTCGATCGAGGATCGCGGGGAACGGGCAATCCGGTCTTGTGCTGTTGTTCGGCTTTGCTGGTGTGATTGCAGCTAATGTATATCGGCATGTATTGTGGAAACGGAGATGAAATTTTGTAGCCAATGCGGCAGTGAGGTTGAATTGCGCATACCGGCAGGTGATACCTTGCCACGGTTTATTTGCCCTGTTTGTCATACGATACACTACCAGAATCCCAAGATGGTGGTGGGATGCATCCCGGAGTGGGAGGGCAGAATCTTATTATGCCGGCGCGCGATCGCTCCGCGGGAAGGCAAATGGACGTTGCCCGCAGGCTTCATGGAGAACAACGAGACGTTGGCGCAAGGTGCGGCAAGGGAGACGCTGGAGGAGGCCAATGCCCGGGTCGAGATTCGCGAGCTCTATGCCGTCTATAATTTGCCGCATATCAGCCAGGTCTATCTTTTATTTCAGGCAAAATTATTGGATCTCGATTTCTCGCCGGGGATCGAAAGCCTGGAAGTAAAGCTGTTCGAAGAACACGAAATTCCCTGGGATGAAATGGCCTTCCGAGTGATTCATGATCCATTGAAGCGCTATCTGGAAGAAAGACGTAAAGGGCAACCTGTCTTTCATGTCGGTATGATCAATCGTTCGTCCTCCTGAACGAGTCAATTTTTAGGGAGTGGTTTGCTGATGAAAATGCTTACCGGAAGCTTGTTCGCCCATTTGATGTTATGGCTGGCAATGATGCTATACCCGCTTCCCATGTCGGTTCTCGCCGCTGATGCCGGTCCGATGCAGTCTGACTCGGGGACGCCTGCGGCAGGCAAGGTGGTCTGGCCTGACGAGGATACTATCCTGTTGCGCTACACCCAGATCCTTGGGGGCGCAAGAAACGATCAGGCGAATCCCTCCCTGACGCTTTATCAGGATGGCGCCATACGGGTGTTTTATCCGGATTTCTTGAAGCAGGCGGGCGTTTATGCCGGTCGATTAGATCCGGACAGTCTGGACCAATTGTGGTCGATGCTGACTGACCAGGCGCTGCTGGCATTCGATGCGCGCAAGGTGCGTGACTTGATGGCGGCACATGATCAGGCCAGCGATTTGCACGCTTCGGTCATCTTCGGCATCTCGGATGCGCCGACCCTGCATATCGAGTTTTTTCCTGACCGGTATCATGCGGCTGGCAAGTCGCTGTCAGCTGCTTCGGCAATCCCAAAAACCATATCCTGGCATGCCCTGAAAAGAGATGCCAGGCAGTATACCGGGATAGCCGAGATTCAACAGCTTTACGCCGTCCAGCAACGGCTCGAGGCCATCATGTGCCAATCCGGCCTCACAAAGATTGATGCCGCTGATTGATCGACCATGTGTGCAGCCGATCAATATGTGCGATGTGGATTTCCGGTATGAACATTCTGGTGTGGCGATCATTGTTGGTCTGGCTGCCAAAAGCAGTGATAGGGATAACGGCATTGATGACAGTGACGCCAGTTTATCCAGGTGTGTTCATGCTGGCCGAGAGTCTGGCTGATAGAGTCGGTCCCAATGTGATCACGCATCCGACTGGCTATAGGGGTGCGGGCAGAGAGCTGTTCGTGACGGTGGGTATCGCATCGAGCACGTCGCCCAACGATGTGATAAAAATGTGGGTGCCTGTGTTGAACGCCATCAAGACCTGGAACGATCTAGTCCCCACGCTGGGAAACGTGCACAAAGCCGGTAGCAACGTGCCACCTGGCCAGTTTGATTTTGAATCGGTGCTGCTGCATGAACTCGGGCACTGCATAGGCCTGGATCATCCCAATCTGGCTTCCGAATCGGGCTTGCAGGGTGTGCAGCGGGACTACACCAAGACGACCCGGGGTGCGGATGGCGTGTATAACCTCGATCCCGGCATGGACGGGGTGATCGGCTCGCGCGAGGATCTGCGCGGCGATGATGTCAATCTCCACTGGTTCCGCAAGGATAACAACAATCCCTTCACGATAGCGCCCCGGGTGGACCGTACGACCTATAGCCGTGAATTGTTGGATCTACCACCGGGCCATTTGTTTGCAGCCAACGCCAACCTGGGCGTGGCCAGCCTGCTTGGTCTGGGAAATTCAGGAGCAGTCATGCAGCAGGGCATTTCCACGGGCGAGGCGCAGCGTACACTGAGTCCGGATGATGTCGCCACGCTGCGGCTCGCAATGAGCGGATTTGACGGTCAGGCAGGAACGGCCGATGACTATACCGTAGTGCTCGAGTTTGCTGGGTGGACCGATGATGCTGATATCGTAGTGCGCTTCGACAATGACGAAACGACATTTGCCGCATGTGAGATTCGGGCCGTAGAGTCAAGGCCCGGACATTTTGTGATCACTCAGGGCAATATCTTTTTTAGAGATGATGTCACCTGGTTTTTTAACCCGGAGCCGGCGGGCGACCCGCCAAGGCCGGAAATCTTCGCCAACCGCTTGTCCGGTTCTGCCACCGTCAGCCAGCGCGAGCATTTGTTGCTCGAAGTATCGTTGTTCCCCAACGCAAGCCTGAACAAGCCGGCCGATTGCTGGGTGCGTGCAGTCACGCCAATGGGTGTGTTCTGGCTCAACGAGCGTTTCGAGTTCGTCCGATCCGACCAGGCGGTACGGGTGTATGGCGGCCCATTGATCTTTATTGACCGACTGCCGATATTGAATGGTTCGGCCAGTGGACTCCCGCTGGGTGAGTATCATGTGACATTCGCGGTTGACAATAGTGAAGATGGTCTATTGGATGCCAGCTTTCAGGATAGCGTAGAGATCGTTATCGTGCCGTAAGCAAAAGATAGCCAGCAAACAAGCGACTTGCTGGGCCATGCCGCCCTGTTGTCCTGGACATGTGTGGACATGAAATTTGACTGCAGCCGGTTTTTTGTTTACAATTGCAAATCCTGTCGCGGGGTGGAGCAGTCTGGCAGCTCGTCGGGCTCATAACCCGAAGGTCGTAGGTTCAAATCCTACCCCCGCAACCATCAAATTCCCATCTATATTTGTCAAGGCGCAGTGAAGCAGGTCATATGCTGCACCCCGTAGGGTATCCATCAGCTAAGGTTGCGCTTATCTCTGGGTAATTGCTACCTGATCTGCAATGGTGGACGATTATGGATGAACATTGCTACATTCAAGTGGCAGCTTGAGGTAAAATGACACTATGGCGGGCCTCCCCGCATTGCAAGGTAGTGAACCTGGTCAGATCCGGAAGGAAGCAGCCACAGCTATTTTTTGCAAGTGCCGGGGGTTCGGCTCGCCACCCATCAATATGTAGGCCATCGTGGCCAAGTCGCGCTAATCTTTTTCTTGATAACAAATCTTGGTGGATTCACAAGTACTGGCCCGCAAGTGGCGTCCAAAGGGATTCTCCGAACTGGTCGGGCAGGAGCATGTGGTCAGGGCGCTCGCTAACTCGCTGGAGCAGAACCGCCTGCATCATGCGTATTTGTTTACCGGTACGCGCGGTGTCGGAAAAACCACGGTTGCCCGAATTCTGGCCAAAGCACTTAACTGCGAGCAAGGCGTGACCCCCACGCCTTGCGGGCAATGTGCTGTCTGCCTGGGCATCGACCAAGGAAATTTTGTCGATTTGGTCGAGCTGGATGCGGCATCCAATACACAGGTGGATGCGATGCGTGAACTGCTGGATAACGCGCAGTATGCGCCTGTCTCGGCACGCTACAAGGTTTACCTGATCGATGAAGTGCATATGCTCTCCAAATCAGCCTTCAATGCGATGCTGAAAACGCTGGAGGAGCCCCCCGGCCATGTTAAATTCATACTGGCCACGACCGATCCCCAGAAAATCCCGGTTACGGTTTTATCCCGTTGCCTGCAGTTCAATCTGAAGCAAATACCGCCTTTGTTGATCGAGAAGCGTTTGGCTGAAATTCTGGCTTCCGAAGCGGTGACGGCGGATGCGGCCGCACTCAAATTACTGGCGCATGCTGCCAAAGGGAGCCTGCGCGATGCATTGAGCCTGCTCGATCAGGCGGTCGCTTTTTGTAATGCCGTAGTGGACGAAGCTAATATCCGTGCCATGCTGGGGGGGCTGGATCAGGATTATTTATTCGCTTTATTGGAGGCGCTGGTAGAAAAGGATGGCGCTGCTATGCTCGCGATCGCGGATGAATTGGAAGCGGCCAGCGTATCATTCGATCAGGCCTTGCAGGAATTGGCGGCAGTACTGCATCGCTTGGCCCTGGTGCAGACTGTGCCGCAAGCTGTTGATGAGACGTGGCCGGAACGGAACCGACTCATGATGCTTGCCAGCCGCTTTACATCCGAGGATATTCAACTATTCTATCAAATCGCTTTGCATGGACGCAGTGATTTGAGTCTGGCACCCGATGAATATTGCGGATTCACGATGACCTTGCTGCGGATGCTGGCTTTCCTGCCAGGACTTCCACGCTTGGGCAGGCAGACAGTGAATACAGCAGATAACACGCCTAATACTGGAGAAGTGAGTAACAGAACATCGCCTGATCAGCCGGCGCCAGAGCATACAGTTGAACATAGTTCGCCCAATGATGCCTGGTTGGCGGTGGTTAACCAGCTGAAATTGAGTGGAATGACCCGCATGCTGGCGCAATATTGCGAGGCAAAATCGTTCTCGTCAGAGAAAATTGCATTCTGCATAGCGGAGATGCACAAACATTTGTTGGATAAATCTTATCAGGACAGACTTAAATCGCAGCTGGAAAACTATTTTGGCAAACCTGTCGAAGTGACTTTTTCTGTGGGAAGTATCACGGGCGTCACCTCGGCCGTCCTGCAGGATCGGGATAAGCTGGCAAAACAATCTCGCGCCGTGGATGCGATTGAAGCTGATCCTTTCGTACAGGCGTTGATCGAGCAGTTTGATGCAAAAATAAACGTTTCTTCTATTAAACCAATTGAATAATGGAGACAGTGAAGTGATGAAAGCCAATCTGGGTAATTTGATGAAGCAGGCGCAACAAATGCAGGAAAACATGAAAGCAATGCAGGAAAAGCTGGCCTCGATAGAAGTTGAAGGGCAGGCTGGAGCCGGCATGGTCAAAGTGGTCATGACCTGTCGTTATGATGTGAGACGGGTCAATATCGATGCGAGCCTGATGGGCGACGACAAGGAAATGTTGGAGGATTTGATTGCGGCTGCTGTGAACGATGCGGTGCGCCGGGTGGAAGCGACGACACAGGAAAATATGGCCAGTGTGACGAGCAGCCTGGGCCTGCCAACGGGCATGAAATTTCCTTTCTGACGCGATCCGGTTCATAAATTTTACATAGGCTGCATTTGGCGCCGGTAGGTTTCTGACCGGGCTGGGGCCCTTTTGGCGTTAACACCGAACGGGTGATCGTTAGCAATTCTGATATTCTTAATTATGCCGGTTAATCGATCACATAAACATCAGTCTCGGCGCAGGCGTGAGCCGGTGGCCACATCTTCCCAATCAAGTCCCACGGCACCGATGGTGGCCTGTCGGCTACAAAAACTGCTGGCCCAAAGCGGACTGGGATCGAGGCGCGAAATGGAGGCTATCATCGCTGCCGGCAGAGCCACTATTAATGGCGTCACCGCGCAGCTGGGTGACCGGGTCGGTCCTGATGATTTGGTACGGGTCGACGGCAAAATCATCCGCTTCAGAATGAGCGAGCGTTTGCCGCGCGTCATTATTTATCACAAGCCGGAGGGGGAAATTGTCAGTTGGCAGGATCCTCAGGGAAGACCCTCGGTCTTCGATAAGCTGCCTCGTATGAAGTCTTCGCGCTGGATTTCCATCGGGAGACTGGATTTTAATACCAGCGGCTTATTGATTTTTACGACCGATGGTGCGCTTGCCAATCGTCTGATGCATCCACGTTTCCAGATGGAGCGGGAATACGCGGTGCGCATCGTCGGGCAACTGAATGCAGAACAAGTCGCGCAGCTGACTACAGGGATCGAGCTGGAGGATGGCCTGGCGAAATTCGAGCGACTGTTTGATGAGGGGGGACTGGGCACCAATCATTGGTATCGTGTCACGCTCAAAGAAGGCAGAAACAGGGAGGTGCGCCGAATGTTCGAAGCGCTGGGCTTGACCGTCAGTCGTTTGATACGCGTCAGGTTTGGCCCCATCCAGCTATCTCCGCGACTCAAACGCGGCCAGTGGTTGGAGTTGACGGATGTCGAGATCAAGCATTTGCTTGAGTTGGTCCAATAGCTACTCGGCGATTCGCTCTGGTCTGGAAACCCCGCCTGGTGGTGGCGAATGGCAATTGATCCGCCTGCATGCGCAATGTCTTCAAGCAGGTAACTCTGCGCGCTTAACCATCAGGACAAACTGATCTCCTCCGCTGGTTTCCAGCCAAGTGCAGGGTAGCTGTGGGAACGCTTGCTCTAGCATCTCTCGGTTGTGGCCAATTTCCATAATCAGCAAGCCATTTTCGGTCAAGTGTCTGCTGGCCTCATCAAAAATTCTGCGAATGATGTCCAGTCCATCCTGGCCGCCAGCCAAGGCGATTTTAGGTTCATGGCGGTATTCCTCAGGGAGTGTGGCCATGGATGCCGCGTTGACATAAGGCGGGTTGCTGATTATGAGATCGTAGCGCTTTCCCGCCAATTCGGTGAATAGATCGGAGTGAATGAGATGGATCCTGTCGGACAAATCATAGTTGGTGACATTTTTTTGCGCAACGTCCAGGGCGTCCTTGGATAGATCGACGGCATCGATCCGGGCATTTTCAAAAGCATGCGCCAGCACAATCGCTAGGCAACCAGAACCGGTGCAAAGATCAAGTGCGGTATCCACCGCATCGGAATCCATTATCCAGGGTGACAGCCGGGTCTCTAGCAATTCAGCGATGAACGAGCGCGGTATAATGACGCGTTCATCAACATAAAAATTGAAATTCCCCAGCCAGGCCTCGTGTGTTAAGTAAGCGGCCGGAATTTTTTCCTCGACCCGCCGTTCAAGGATGCGCGTAATTTGAGCGCGTTCGTGGCGAGTCAGATTGGCATCCAGAAACATATTCAGCTGATCGGGAGCCAGCTGCAGGCTGTGCAGGATCAAGTGGGCGGCTTCGTCGTAGGCGGTCGGCAAGCCGTGTCCCAGAAAAAGATCGGTCTGGTTGAAATAGCTGATGGCAAAGCGCAACAAGTCGCGCAAGCTGCGTAATTCCTCCCTGGCTTGGTGGAGGGTTGTGTGCTGCGTTTGTTTGGTGTAAGTCATAATTCTGGATGGATGCTATTGATATGGCAATTTAGCACAAAAAATTGATGAGAGAACGAATGAACTGGCAGCCGGACTCGTCCGAAGATGAATTTTTCATGCGTGATGCGCTTAAGCTGGCTCTTCAAGCGCAGGAAAAGGGTGAGATTCCGGTCGGCGCAGTGGTGGTCAGAAATGGCGAAGTCATAGGCCGGGGGCATAATCGCCCGATTACGGCAACCGACCCAACCGCACATGCTGAAATCATGGCCTTGCGTGACGCCGCCAGACAGCTGGGCAATTACCGTTTAGTGGATTGTGCGCTCTATGTCACGCTCGAACCATGTGTCATGTGTATCGGTTCAATTTTCCATGCGCGAATCAGGCGATTGGTTTATGCGGCAGACGATCCCAAAACCGGTGTGTGTGGCAGCATACTGGATTTGCCCGCCGAAACCCGGCTCAATCATCACTTGACGGTCAGCCGGGGTATCCTGGCACAGGAGGCCAGTGCCTTGTTAAAACAATTCTTCATGGTCAAGCGTAGAGGAAAAGGATGTGTACCGGAATGAGCATTGTTGTCAGTATTTCGCTGCAGCAATTGACGTTGTTGAATGCGGCAGGGCAGATCATCCAGCGATATTCTGTTTCTTCGGCGAAGAATGGTGTCGGGCAGGAACGTGGCAGCTATAAAACTCCATTGGGGAAACATGTCATCCGCGCCAAGATTGGTGCCGACCAACCGGTTAACACCGTATTTGTCAGGCGCCGTCCGACCGGCGAAATTTATACCCCGGAATTAGCCGCGCGTCATCCAGGGCGGGACTGGATTCTCACGCGCATCCTTTGGCTTTCCGGCTGTGAACCGGGTTTCAATCGGTTGGGCTCGGTCGATACCATGCGCCGTTATATCTATATTCATGGCAGTCCTGACAGTGCGCAGATGGGCCAGCCAGGATCGATCGGCTGCATACGGATGCATAATCATGACCTGCTGGATTTATACGAGCGTGTGCCAGTGGGTACGACTGTGGCTATTCAGCCCTGATCGATAGCGATGCGATTGCTTGGCTGGCCCATTTTGAATAGAGACAGCACCATGGTGGTGCGACATTACCCGGTGTTTCAGTGATGAGCAGACAGATGCCGAAAGATCGAGATTGTGAGGAGCAAATGCGATGAAAGCGTTGCATGGGAAGGCGTTGCTGGATGATCCGGCACATAATAAATCCACTGCATTCACACGCGAGGAACGCATGCGTTGCGGACTGCAGGGCTTGCTGCCGTATAGCGTGGCGGATATCAAAAATCAACAGAAACGTGTATTGGGTAACTTGCGGGGAAAGCGCAGCGATATAGAGAAATATATATTTCTGAACAGTCTGCTCGAGCGCAATCAGCGTTTGTTTTACCGGACACTGATCGATTACATCGAGGAAATCATGCCGCTTGTATATACGCCCACGGTCGGAGAGGCATGCAGTGAGTTTGCTCATATTTTCAGAAAGCCACAGGGGCTTTATATCACGCCCGAGGATAGAGGCCATGTGACATCCTTGCTCGCAAACTGGCCTGAAACCGATGTGCGTATCATCGTGGTGACCGATGGGGAGCGTATTCTGGGTCTGGGAGACCTGGGCGCGAACGGCATGGGCATTCCGATTGGGAAAATTGCCTTGTATGTTGCCTGCGCTGGTATTCATCCCGCCCATTGTATGCCGGTGATGCTGGATGTCGGTACCAATAATCAGGAATTAAGGAATGATCCGCTTTATCTTGGCTATCCTTATGCCCGCCTGACCGGGCAGGATTATTTGTCGCTGGTCGATGAATTTGTGCAGGCGGTCCGGCATAAATTCCCGGATGCATTGATTCAGTTCGAGGATTTCAGTAGCGAACACGCCTTTGTCTTGCTGGACCGTTACCATAAACAGGTGCGCTGCTTCAATGATGATATCCAGGGCACGGCCGCGGTTACGCTGGCAGGTGTCCACGCTTCCTGCAGAATCACGCACAAGCAGTTCGCCGATCTGAAAATCATGTTGCTGGGGACCGGTTCAGCTGCGACCGGTATCGCCAGGCTGATGCTGTCGGCATTTCAGGCGGCCGGCCTCAGTGAAGCAGCGGCACGGGCTAGAATTGTTTTTGTCGATAGGGAGGGGCTGGTGGTCGCCGCACGCGCAAAGCACAAAGCACATATACAACCCTTTATCCAGGAGCAGGCGCCTGCCAGTTTTGTTGAGGCGATTGAGCGCTTGCAGCCGGATGTCCTGATTGGTGCCACAGGCGCGGCAGGGGCGTTCAGCGAGGCGGTTATCCGTCAAATGGCGCAATACCAGGAACGCCCAGTCATCATTGCGCTTTCCAATCCAACTTCGCATACGGAGTGTACGGCGGAACAGGCTTACCGCTGGAGCGACGGACGAGCCATTTACGCCAGTGGCAGTCCGTTTCCGGCCGTGACGATGGGAGAAAAAGTTTTTCATCCTGCGCAAGGCAATAATGCCTATATCTTCCCGGGTATCGGACTGGGCATGCTGGCCGGCCGCGCCACCCTCGTGACCGAGCGTATGTTTCTCATGGCGGCCGAGGTGTTGGCAGCAATGGTATCGCCCGAAGAGATCGAGCGGGGATCGATCTATCCAACACTACCCCGGGTGCGGGAGGTCTCACAGGCCATTGCAATCGCAGTCTGTCGTGTGGCGCAGCAAGAAGGATTGGCAACAGTCAATTTGCCTGACGATCTGGCAGCATATGTGCGCGCCTTGATGTACGAGCCCGATTATTGAAGACCAAGCTCAATAATCGGACAGTTATGACAATCGCAACTTCTGTGTTTAATGTCAATATGTTGGTTATATAAAACAACGGTCGGCTGATTACAGGTTGACGTTTCGATTCTGGTAGGTCAGATTTCCGCATCTGAACCTGGCTCGTCGCTGCTGGACAGGGCGAAGCCTGCTCATGCTCTATCAATAAAGCCGAGTTTATCTTCCTTTTGATTTTTATTGCCTGTGATTCAATAATCACTTGGACGAGCCGATCCATGTAAATTGAATGCGTGTCATTACCAGGAAGAGGAACAAGATTAGATGGCGGGAAAATTATTTGGAATTTTTTCAATCCTTTTCTTGGTAATATTCGGCTACCCATACAAGACGATGGCTTCGGACTCGATCCTCAGTGTTCAGCTATCCGGTAGGCATGATTTCCGGTTTGCGGGATTCTATCAGGCATTGTGGCAGGGTTATTATCGAGAAGCGGGCATAGCCATCGAGTTGCGTGGCGGTGTCGATCAAACAGGCAAGGAAATCGATGCATTGCGGACAGTGGCAAGCGGGCACGCCGATTTGGCGCCACTCGATGGATTGGCGCTGCTGACGGCGCAAGACCAGGGTGCCGAGTTGATAGCCCTGCAGCCATTGTTACAGAATGCTGCCTGGGCATTCTATAGCCTGCCGGATAATCCATTGCACGATCTGCATGATTTTATAGGCAAAAAAGTGGCCGTTTCTGCTGGTGGGATGGCGCTGTATAAACTCATGCTCAGAAAGGCTGGCATACCCTTTGATCCCGCTTTGGTGGCCGATGTCTCGCCAGGAATCGCGAGTTTGCTGGATCACAGCGTTGATATCATTGCCGATTATGCTGTAAGCATAGAGTGGGAGGCGAGGCAGCATGGCTTGAGATTGTCTGTATTCCATGTCGAAAATCATGGCCTGGATTTCTACGGCGATGTTGTTGCTGCCAATTACCGGAAATTTCAAAAGTCACCGGGCTTGATCGAGCGTTTTCTGCAAGCGACCGCGCGCGGTTGGCAGTATGCGTTCGATCATCGCGATGAGACTATCGACTGGATTATCGCTTGCTTTCCCTGCAGCGCAGACCAGACCACCCACTTGATTGGCTGGAATCATTATCTTGCCAATCGCTATCTCAGACTGGCCCTTTATCCGGAAATACCGGTGGGAGAAAACGATGCTGCGCGTTGGCAACGAGTGCATGCAGCACTTAAAACGGCTGATTTGATCGATAACGCATTCGAAGAAAAGCGACAGGTTGCTGCGCTGGCACAAATGGAGAGTACCCGTCAAGACTGGATTCTGCCAGTATTGCTGGTGTTGTACATGGCCACCACCATTTCGCTGGTGGGGTGGTTTGGCATGCGCCGCTCGTATCGCATCATTCCTTTCGCGTTGGTCATTTTGACATTGGTGATCACCTGGTTTGCCGTAGCCCTGTATCGGGATCAGGAGATGATGCGACAAAGAGAGCAAGTATTGACCCAGTTGCTGCAGTTGCGCGTGAAACTGGAGGAATCGATCAACAGCAATATTTACTTAGTCAAGGGATTGGTTGCATATATTCAGAGCCATCCAGATTTGACCCAGCAGGATTTCGAGCAGCTTGCCAGCAATCTGCTGAAAAATAATTCCACGCTGCGCAATCTGGCTGCGGCCCCGGATCTGATTATTCGCATGGTCTATCCGGTCGAGAGCAATCAGCCGGTGCAGGATCTCGATTACCGCAGCCTGCCGGATCAGATCGAGGCAGTGTTGAGAGCCAGAGATCTGGAGCAGATTGTACTGGCGGGTCCGGTTGACTTGGTGCAGCAGGGCGCGGGCGTGATTGGCAGAATGCCTGTGTATATATATGGGGATGCCGGGCGGCGTGAATTCTGGGGCATGCTGTCCACCGTCATGCATGCCGAAGCGCTTTATCGGGCAGCCGGTCTGCATGATTCGGGCAATGGTTTGCAAGTCAGTATACGCGGGAAAGATGTGAAGGGCAGCCAGGGCGAAGTGTTTTTTGGACAGGCAGATATCTTTGATCAACTGGCGGTAACAGTCAATGTGACCGTGCCAGGCGGTTACTGGCAGCTCGGGGCTGTACCTGCTGGCGGGTGGGTTGTGGCTTCGGTACCGATCTGGATGATTTGTCTGCTGGGGGGCATGAACATCGTGCTCATTGGCGCTTGCTACTACGCTCGCCGGAATCATGAAGAGCAGCAGACCCGTAACGAGCAGCATATCTTGCATCTTGCCTATCACGATAGCTTGACCGGACTGCCGAACAGAGTGCAGTTCACGCACAGGCTGCAGTGCGAACTGGCTTTTGCCCAGCAGATGCAAGGTTATGTTGCCGTTCTGCTGCTCGATCTGGATTATTTAAAACAAATCAATGATATGCTGGGCCATTCCGTGGGAGATCGTTTTCTCAGGGAAACAGCCGGACGACTCGAAGCATGCTTGCGCAAAAAGGATTTCGTCGCCCGCTTGGGCGGCGATGAATTCGCGATATTGCAGCACCATCCAGATTCAATGGAGGATATCTCGGCACTGGCCCGAAAATTGATCGATTTGCTGGCGCGTCCTTATACCATTGATCAGACCAGGATACAGAGTAGGGCGAGTCTTGGCATCGCTTGTTGGCAGCCCGGCCAGGCCTTGGATGTGGATCTGCTCGAACAAGCAGATACCGCGCTTTATGAGGCCAAGAACAAAGGGCGAGGAAATTTTATCTTTCATACCAGTGATATGACGCAGGGCATCCGCTATCGCCTGGCGCTTCGCAATGATTTGAAAGAATCGCTGCACACGGACAATCTGTTTCTTGTCTTTCAGCCCAAAATCGATACCAGAAATGATCAGCTGGTCGGCCTGGAAGTGTTGTTGCGTTGGCACCATCCTACGCTGGGCATTGTTTCTCCTGCGGAATTCATTCCTGTCGCCGAAACGCATAGTTTGATGCATGCCTTGGGCTTCAGGGTATTGCGGTTGGCTTGCGAGGCCATGAGCCGATGGCGGGCACTGGGTGTGGCGGTCGGGGTCGTATCGATCAATCTTTCTCCGCTGCAGCTGGATGAGGAAAATTTCGATCAAAAGCTGCTCGCCTTGCTGACCGAATTTTCCTTGCCGGGCAATCTTCTGGAACTCGAATTGACTGAGCGTGTCATGATCGAGCCGCGTGCAAACGTCGATCGTACTCTGCACAATCTGGCGCAAAGCGGCATGATGTTTTCCATTGATGATTTTGGGACAGGCTACTCTTCTTTACTGACACTCAAGCGCTGGCCATTTCACTGCTTGAAGATCGCCCAGGAATTCGTGCGAGATATGTTGCTTGATCCGAGCGATCAGGAAATCGTCAAGGCCACGATCATGCTCGCCCGTAACCTGGAATTGGAGGTGATTGCGGAAGGCGTGGAAACAGTCGAGCAGCTGGCATTTCTCAATCAGCATGGTTGCTATCTTGTACAGGGGCACTTGCTTGCCCGTCCGATGGCTGAAGTGGATCTGCTGGCATGGCTCAGGCAGCACCAGCGTGCCACCGAATGATCTGTCCAGTTTGCCCAGCTGACATCCAAGAGGATGGCAATTTTCGGGCCTGGCCCAAGCAGCGGTGCTGATGTCCGTCGGGATTATTCAAACAAATGAATGATGCCATCCAAGCCAACATGATTGATCGAAAAAGTGGCTTTTTCCTGCAAGATCGGTTTGGCCCGGAAAGCGATACCGACACCCGCTTCTTCCAGCATTTTCAGGTCATTGGCACCGTCCCCGATAGCGATAACCTGTGCTTTCTCTAGGCCGAGCGAGTTGCGTACTTGTTTTAATACTTCCCCCTTGCCGGATGCGCCGATAATGTTGCCGAGCACTTTCCCGGTCAGCTTCCCGTTCTGGATATCGAGCGTGTTGGCAAAAGCATAATCCAGTCCCAGCCGGGTTTTAATCCGATCGGTAAAAAAGGTAAATCCACCCGATATCACCATGGTCTTGATGCCGATGGCTTGCATTTTCTGTAGCATTGTTTCGGCCCCCGGACTTAGGCGCAAGCGCTCGTCATAAACCTGTTGCAGCGCTTCCTGTGCCAGTCCTGCGAGCAGGGCTGTGCGGCGGGTAAGGCTTTCGGCAAAATTGATTTCTCCTCGCATGGTGCTCAAGGTGATTTCTGAAACCTGCGGTTTGACATTGTGCATGGCTGCAATTTCATCGATGGATTCGATGGCCAGCAGTGTCGAATCCATATCCATCGCAACCAGGCCAAAGTCTGTCAGTTTTTTGCCAGGTTGCACAAAGGCGTAATCCAGTTCCGCTTCATTGCAATATTGCGGGATATCGGGATGCGGTTGTGCTTCAAGCAGTCTGAAGGCTTCTCCAGTAATGCGTTCTATCTGACTGGCCTGGGCGAGTTTGGCCACAGCCCGTAAATCACTGTTCTGGATATCCAGCCCTTGAATGATAAGATTCATGAAATTTATTCTGTTTGATATTGTGAGTTAATAATAGACAGGCCGCCCATCCCGGCGAGCGTGCCGGTGAGAGAATAATCGATATGCGGGGCGCGTACTAGGTTTTAGTATGTGTGCTCAGCGAGGGGTTCCACCCCATGATCTGGTTGCGGCCGCCATGTTTGGCTGCGTAGAGTGCGCAATCGGCGGCTTCCAGCATATCCCGGTGAGCGGAAAAAGTGGGCGTCTGGTCCATATTGACGGCTAAACCAATCGAAGCGGTGATATGGATTATACAACCCGAGTCAAGTTCGTAAGCAATGGCTGCGATATTGGCTTTTATTCTCTCCAGAATGGCACGGGCTGCTATGCGATGGGTGCCGGGCAGGATCAAAGCAAATTCCTCGCCGCCATAGCGGCAGAGGATATCTGTTTGACGAATCTGACTGGAAATGGATTTGACGACAGCGACCAGCACGCCGTCACCGGCGATGTGCCCATGGGTGTCATTGACAAGCTTGAAGTTATCAATGTCGATCATGGCGAGTGCCAGTGGCAAACCGTTTTGATTCGATAGCAAAAATTCGTGCTGGAAGGTGTCGTTGAAATAGGCCCGGTTGTGTGCGCCGGTCAGTCCGTCATGCTGGGCTCTGTCTTCCAGTTCGCGCACCTTGATCAAGGTGCGCATGGTTAGCAGTTCCCTGGCCGCTTCGATCATGCCATTCAATTGCGCTGGATGGATGATCGAGACTTCGAACAGTTCCTCGACATGATGCAATTCATTCTTCATGTCCTCCAACACCTCCATCAGGGCGTGGCCGTCGAGACCTAGGTAAGCTTTGACTGCATGGATGGCCGTATCGATATTCTTTTGCTCACCGGGTGCCAGAAAATAATCGGCTACACAGCCAGATGCGGCGATACATTCGTTGATGCCTGGTTGTGCGCGGTTTGATTGATCATGGCTGTTTGCGCATGCCTCGGCAATATATGCCGGCAATTTCCAGCGACCCAGCAAAGCGGCGCCCAGTTCATTATGTCCAATACCGAAAGCCTCTTTCTCGGTTTTGTAGAGCGCATCATGATCCGGAGAAGAGGAAAAGATTTGCGGGTAGGTTTCAGGCAAAATGGCATAAAACGCGAGGATGCCGATATCTTGCAACAATCCAGCCAGGAACAAATCATCCAGCAGATTGTTCATCCCAATGCGTTTGCCAAGCGCGCGGCCGGCCAGTGCCGATGCGATCGAGCGTTGCCAGAAGCTGCTGCTGTTGGCAGGATTCAGATGATTCCTGGCATGTTGCAACAGTGAATCCATGAGCGAAAAAGACAATGCGATTGTCATGACACCGTGCATGCCCAGCATGCTTACAGCCTGACTGATGTTGCTGACTTGGCGTCTGGATTTATACAGAGGAGAATTGGCCGTTTTGACAATTTTGGCGGCGAGCGCGGGATCGAGTGAGATATAATGATTGATCTGGGTAAGATTGGTATCAGCTTTGCCTGCCAAATCGATGATTTTAAGCGCAACCGAAGGAAGGCTCGGCAGATTGGTGCAGAACTGCAATTGTTCAAGCAAATTTTCCTTCATACTATCCTTCAGTTGGCGACGTAAACAGAGCATCTGTCGATTTTTTTTCTGACTTTTCCTGAATAATGATGATTCTACCCGATGTGGCCGGGTGGGAATCCAGAAAAAGAAATGGAATAACGAGGTTGTTTGACAGGAACTCAAGGCATGTTTCCCGCGAATAATTGGCCGCTTGGCTTGCTTGAACTTGGTGCGAGCAGGACAGTGCTCATCCAACTCGCTATCCATATTTAATTGAAAATTCCTACATACAAACAGGAGTAAAACGTGGACTTTGCAATCAAATCCGGCAGCCCGGATAAGTATCGTGGTGACTGTATCGTGGTGGGTGTGTTCGAATCCGGCAAATTGAGCGAAGCGGCCAAGCTATTGGATGATGCCTGTAAGGGTTACCTCGGTAAAGTGATCGGACAGGGGGATATGGATGGCAAGGCAAACTCGACCTTGTTGTTGCATGGTGTGCCGAATATCGCCAGTAAACGCGTGTTGCTGGTCGGGCTGGGAAAGGAAAAAACATTCGGAGAGAAAGCATTCCTCGGAGCCGTGCGGGCGGGATTCAAAGCGCTGCATCAAACCGGTGCCAAAGATGCCGCCATCACCCTGCTGGACGTGCCTGTCAAGCAACGAGATTTGGCCTGGGGCGTATTCCAGACTGTTGTGCTGGCAGAGGAGAGTGTTTATCGTTTTGATCGCTTGAAAAGCATACCTGAAAAACATTTGCCATCACTGGCTAAAGTGGTGATCGTCGTCAACGACAAATCCTCGCTGACAGCTGCCGAGGCAGCATTGCGGCAAGGCATGGCCACCGCTCAGGGCATGAAGGTAACCAAGGATCTGGGTAATCTTGCCCCTAACATTTGCACACCTGCCTATCTGGCCGAGCAGGCCAAGGATCTGGCCAAGGCATTCAAGCTGAAATTATCCGTGCTGGAAGAGAAAGACATGGAGAAACTGGGCATGGGTGCATTGTTGGCGGTAGCACGGGGGAGCCGTCAACCAGCCAAGCTGATCGTGTTGGAATACCGCGGCCAACAGAAAATGGAAAAACCGGTCGTGCTGGTCGGCAAGGGTGTGACTTTCGATACCGGTGGAATTTCACTTAAACCAGCCGCCGAGATGGACGAGATGAAATATGACATGAGCGGTGCAGCGAGTGTTTTAGGCACTTTGACGGCTGTTGCGGAAATGCAGTTGCCCATCAATATCGTTGGCATCATACCCGCCACTGAAAATATGCCTGGTGGCAATGCCACTAAACCGGGTGATGTGGTAACCAGTCTTTCTGGGCAAACCATCGAGATCCTGAATACCGATGCGGAAGGCCGTCTGATCCTGTGCGATGCGCTGACTTACGCCGAGCGCTATAAACCGGAGGCCGTGATCGATATCGCGACCCTGACCGGTGCTTGTGTGGTTGCACTGGGGCATGTCGTGACAGGCCTGATGGGTAATGATGAGCCGCTCGCGCAGGATTTGCTCCAAGCGGGTGAGCAGACTTCGGACCGTGCTTGGCAACTGCCGTTGTGGGAAGAGTATCAGGATCTGCTCAAGAGTAATTTCGCCGATATGGCCAATATCGGTGGCCGCTGGGGGGGCGCGATTACAGCGGCATGTTTCCTCTCCCGTTTCACTGAGAAGTTCCGGTGGGTGCACTTGGACATTGCCGGAACAGCCTGGAAATCTGGCCAGGATAAAGGGGCTACCGGACGCCCTGTGCCATTGTTGACACAGTTCCTGGTTACCCGCGCCCAGCAGCAATAAATTGGGTCTGAATGACTGGTGACACAAATCGATTTCTATACGGGTGCGACCGATAGATTGTTGATTGCATGCCGCCTGTGTGCAAAAGCCATGCAGCAAGGGTTGAGAACGCTCGTTCTGGTTTCGGATGCTTCGCTGGCCGATCGATTCGATAAATTGCTCTGGACCTTCTCGCCGACCAGCTTCGTGCCCCATTGCAGGGCAGACGATCAGTTGGCTGGTATGACGCCAGTCATTTTGGGCGACCATCGCGCCCTCGGATCTGAAGGGAATGGATTTACTGTACTGGTCAACCTGGATGAAGCGGTGCCATCGGCCTTCGAGCATTTCTCGCGGATTGTCGAGATCGTTGATGAAGCGAGTGATAAACAAATCGCACGCAAACGTTATCGGTCCTATCAGGAACAGGGTCATGCCGTGCGGCATCACCGGCTTGATCTGAGCTAGCAGATGGTGCTGCCATCGATCGGCCGATAGGGAATCATTGTTCCAGGCGGTCGGCTGCGTCAGTCCGGTTTGCGGTAAAGGGTGTTTTAATAGTTTGGCGCCATAGAGCATGTTTTAAGTCAATGGCGTGAATTTTGGGGAATGTTGCGTGGTGGCCATATGTTCAGCCCAAGATGCTAGATTTTATTATTCATGACAGATAACCAGACCGACAAATCTCTGGAAGTGGAAGACGAGATTCTGTTGGATAAACTTGATTCGATGCTGCGCAGGCATCGGCGCGAGTCATCCTCGTTGATGCGCGCCGTGGAACCGGTTGCATCCGGCCATGCCGATGCTGCCGCTTTTTTGTCTGCCCCGTCCGCTCCCTCCCGAGCTATCGACGGCTTTGCGTCGGATACCGGCAAGGTGCCTGTTTTGACGGATCGGGTCACATTGTCCATCAATGACTGGCCGGCGCAGTCCGAAATTTCCGAGCTACTCTGTTTCGCGTTCGATGCCGCCATCAGAGAAGCGCAAATCCACCTCGACCCCGCCGAGCGGCTGACCTTGCTGCAAGCGCTGGCAAAACGGTTGCCCAAGAATTTTTAAGCCGTAAACTTTTTTCTCATTCGCTATAATGGCCGGTTTTACCCCCACGGTCCATTTACTTGCCTGACTACCATGGAACTTTCAAAAAGCTTTGATCCAAAAGATATCGAAACCCGCTGGTATGCAGCCTGGGAAACGGCGGGCTATTTTCACCCGAATCAGCAAACCGATGCAGCGGCTTATTGCATTATGCTGCCGCCTCCCAATGTTACCGGCACCCTGCATATGGGGCATGCTTTCCAGCATACCTTGATGGATGCATTGATACGCTATCACCGTATGCTGGGCGACAATACGCTCTGGCAGCCTGGCACCGATCATGCCGGGATTGCTACCCAGATTGTGGTCGAGCGTCAGCTGGATCAGGAAGGCAAGGACCGCCGCCAGATCGGCCGTGAAGCTTTCCTCGAAAGGGTTTGGCAATGGAAGGCGGCCTCTGGCTCGACCATTACCCGGCAAATGCGCCGCATGGGCGCTTCTTGCGACTGGTCGCGGGAGCGATTCACCATGGATGAAACCCTTTCCGAGGCGGTTGCCGAGGTGTTCGTGCGCTTGTACCGGGAAGGGCTTATCTATCGGGGCAAGCGTCTGGTCAATTGGGATCCTGTCCTGCAAACTGCTGTATCCGATCTGGAAGTGATCTCAACCGAGGAAAATGGATCACTTTGGCATATCCGCTATCCATTCGAGCTGTCTGAGGGGGGTGGCGAGACAGGTGGCCTGATCGTGGCCACGACGCGGCCTGAAACCATGCTTGGGGATATGGCGGTTGCGGTTCATCCGGAGGACGCGCGTTACCGGCACCTGATCGGACGGCACTTGCGGCTGCCATTGTCAGAACGCACCATTCCAATCATTGCGGACACCTATGTCGATCCCGATTTCGGAACCGGTTGCGTGAAGATCACGCCTGCCCATGATTTCAACGATTATCAAGTGGGGTTGCGGCACAAACTGATGGCGCTCAATATTTTTACGCTGGACGGCAAGATCAATGACTGTGCGCCGGTTGCGTTTCAGGGGATGGATCGTTTCGAGGCCAGAAAAAAAGTGATCACTGATCTCCAGGCGCTGGGCCTGCTGGTCGAAACCCGTCCCCACAAGCTGATGGTGCCGCGCGGTGATCGCACCAATACTGTCATCGAACCGCTGCTGACCGATCAGTGGTATCTGTCGATGGAAGGACTGGCTAAACAGGGGCTTGAAGCAGTTGACCGGGGTCAGGTCCGGTTTGTACCGGAGAACTGGACGCATGTCTACAACCAGTGGCTGGAGAATATCCAGGACTGGTGCATTTCACGGCAGTTGTGGTGGGGACATCGGATTCCGGCCTGGTACGACGAAGATGGCAATGTAACGGTCGCGCACAGCCTCGAAGAAGCGCAGCAGCTTGCGGGCAAGCGTGTGCTGCGGCAGGATGAAGACGTGCTGGACACCTGGTTTTCCTCGGCGCTGTGGCCGTTCTCAACCCTGGGTTGGCCGACAGATACGCCCGAGCTTAGAACATTCCTGCCCAGTTCGGTGCTGGTGACCGGATTCGATATCATTTTCTTCTGGGTCGCGCGCATGGTCATGATGTCGTTGCACTTTACCGGCAAGGTGCCGTTCCAAGAAGTCTATATCACGGGTCTGATCCGCGATGCGGAAGGGCAGAAGATGAGTAAATCCAAGGGCAATGTCTTGGATCCACTCGATCTGATAGACGGCATCACGCTGCCGGAACTGATCAAGAAACGGACGACCGGTTTGATGAATCCCCGGCAAGCCGAGTCGATCGAGAAAACTACGCGCAGACAGTTTCCGCAAGGAATCCCTGCGTTTGGTACCGATGCCCTGCGCTTCACTTTCGCCAGCCTGGCCTCGCATGGACGTGATATCAAATTCGATTTGCAGCGCTGTGAAGGCTATCGTAATTTCTGCAACAAACTATGGAATGCCACCCGTTTCGTGCTGATGAACTGTGAAGGCCAGGATGTCGGACTGGACGAGGCCCTGCCGCTACATTATTCACAGGCCGACAAATGGATCATCGGACGCTTGCAGCAAGCAGAGCAGGCAGTGACCCAGGCATTTGGCGAATACCGTTTTGATCTGGCCGCGCGCGAGATGTATGAGTTGGTATGGGATGAATATTGCGACTGGTATGTGGAACTGGCCAAAGTGCAGTTGAATGCTACCGATGCCGCCCAGCAGCGCGCCACCCGGCGTACGCTGGTGCGTGTCCTGGAGGCGATGTTGCGCTTGGCGCACCCGATCATCCCGTTCATCACCGAGGAGCTGTGGCAGGCGGCGGCGCCACTGGCGGGCAAGTCGGGTGCAAGCATCGTGCGTCAACCGTATCCACAGGCCGATTTCGCGCGCATCGATGAACAGGCCAATGATGCCATCCAGCGGCTCAAGGCTCTCATCAATGCCTGTCGCACGCTGCGCGGGGAAATGAAGCTGTCTCCAGCCGAGCGGGTGCCGCTGCTGATAGAAGGTGAATCTACAGCCCTGGCAGGTTTTGCACCTTACATGCTGGCATTGGCGAGATTGTCTGAAGTGGATATTCTGCCAGCAGGCCTGCCAGACACCGATGCCCCGGTTGCTATTGTCGGGAAATTTAAATTAATGCTCAAAATTGAGGTGAACGTAGCTGAAGAGCGTGAGCGCCTCAGCAAGGAAATACGCCGACTGGAAGCCGAGATCAGTAAAGCGAGTGCCAAATTGGATAATCCAAGTTTTGTCGAGCGTGCACCGGAGCGGGTGGTTCAGCAAGAAAAAGATCGATTGGCTGCATTTAGCGTGACCTTGGAAAAGCTGAATCAGCAGATGCAAAAACTGCGTTGATCATGCTTGATATGCATCATTCTGGGAATCCTGGACAAGCGCACGCGACTGGATGGCTGACGCATTGCGATGAGGTGGTGCGTTTGCGAGGAGGCCGCATCCCAGGAAGTGTTGCATTCTCTCTTATTCCGACCGGGGTTTGTAGGATAATGGGCGAATCGCTGGTCCAGCAAATTATTTTCAAAACTTTATACATATTACATGATGGCAAAACCAGAAAATGACACTTTTATCCGGGCATTGTTGCGCCAACCGACTGACTATACGCCTGTTTGGATGATGCGCCAGGCCGGACGCTATCTGCCGGAATACAATCAGACCCGCGCGCGCGCGGGTGATTTTCTTTCCTTGTGCAAGAATCCGAATTTAGCGACCGAAGTCACATTGCAGCCGCTAGCGCGGTTCTCGCTGGATGCGGCAATTTTGTTCTCGGATATTCTGACCATTCCGGATGCGATGGGGTTGGGATTGTATTTTGCCGAGGGCGAAGGGCCCCGTTTCGAGCGTCCGTTACGCGAGGAATGGGAAATTCGTTCGTTGATTGCACCTGATCCTGATGCACATTTGCGTTATGTGCTGGATGCCGTCACGCAAATACGGAAGGCACTCTGCAACCAGGTGCCTTTGATCGGTTTTTCCGGCAGTCCTTTCACGCTCGCCTGTTATATGGTAGAGGGCGGTAGTAGCAGCGACTTCCGCCAGATCAAAACCATGCTTTATGCGCGGCCTGACCTGTTGCACCATATCCTTGAAGTGACCGCAAACGCAGTGACGGCCTATCTCAATGCCCAGATAGAAGCCGGTGCGCAGGCCGTCATGATTTTTGACAGCTGGGGCGGTGCATTGTCGCATGCCGCTTACCAGGAATTTTCATTGCACTACATGCAACAAATTCTGGCTGGATTGAAGCGTGAGCATGATGGGGTGCGCATCCCGAACATCGTCTTTACCAAGGGAGGTGGGTTGTGGCTGGAATCCATCGCGGAAAGCGGCTGCGATGCAGTGGGTCTGGATTGGACCATCGATATCGGAGAGGCGCGCCGGCGTGTGCAGGGCAAGGTTGCCTTGCAGGGTAATATTGACCCAGCTGTCTTATTTTCTTCACCGGACATCATCGCCGCCGAAGTTGAAAAAGTTTTGGCGAGCTATGGCCATGGTCATGGTCATGTTTTCAATCTCGGGCATGGGATTTCACAGTTCACGCCGCCAGAACATGCACTGGCGCTGGTTGAGGCTGTTCATGTCTTGAGTGCCAAATATCACACCGACCAATAGCTAGTTGATGCAGTAGCCATGGAAGAGGCAAGTGCTATCGGTTGACAGCGCTTGCCTGGTGTGGCACAGATGAAACCCCCGGCATAGCCGGGAGCGTGAGAGTTCGTCAGAGCTTGGCCAACACTTCAGCCACGGTTTGGCCCATCAATGAAGGTGTCGGGCAAATGGTAACGCCCAGTTCTTTCAGTCGCGCTACTTTTTCTGCAGCGCTTTCGCCGGCCGAGGAAATGATTGCGCCGGCATGCCCCATGCGCCGGCCTGCCGGTGCTGTCAGTCCCGCAATATAGGCGACCAGTGGCTTGCTCATGTTTTCCTTGGCGAATATACCGGCCTCCACTTCCATTGGACCGCCAATCTCACCAATCATCAAGGCGACCTTGGTTTCGGGATCCTGTTCCAGCTTTTCCAGCACATCCCGATGCGAGCTGCCGATAATGGGGTCTCCACCAATCCCGACTGAAGTCGATATGCCGATATTCAACCGTCTCATCTGGTCAGCTGCTTCATAGCCCAGCGTGCCGGAACGGCCAACCACGCCCACTGTGCCGGGCATGTAGATATGCCCAGGCATAATCCCGAGCATCGCACGCCCTGGGCTAATGGTGCCGGAACAATTGGGTCCGGTCAGCATCATTCGATTTTCTAGGGGAAAGCGGCGCAGGAAACTTTTCACGGTCATCATATCCTGGGTAGGAATGCCATCGGTAATCGATACACAATATTTGATGCCCGCATCGGCTGCTTCCATGATCGAGTCAGCCGCGAAAGCAGGCGGAACGAATACAATGCTTGCTTCGGCATCTACCTGCTCAACTGCTTCCTTGACTGTATTGAATACGGGCAGTCCCAGATGGGTTTGCCCACCTTTGCCCGGTGTGACGCCGCCCACTACATTGGAGCCATACTCAATCATTTCCTGAGCATGAAATGTACCGATTCTGCCGGTGAAACCTTGCACGATGATTCGTGTTTGCTCATTGATCAAAATTGCCACTTTTCTATTCCTTTTTGTTCGTGTTCTGTCAGCCTGCCACCACCTGATTACGTGCCTGTACGACTTTCTCGGCGGCATCCGCCAGGGTCTCGGCAGTGATAATCGGCAAGCCGCTCTCGGCGATGATACGACGGCCTTCCTCGACGTTGGTGCCGGAGAGGCGGACCACCAGAGGAACGTTCATGCCGATGTTCCGGACCGCTTGCACCACACCTTCGGCGATCCAGTCACAGCGATTGATGCCGGCAAAAATGTTGACCAGCATCGCTTTGACGCCCTGATCGGCCAATACCAGCCGGAAAGCCTTCTCTGTCCGCTCAGCTGAGGCGCCGCCGCCTACATCCAGAAAATTGGCCGGTTCCCCGCCAGCGAGTTTGATCATGTCCATGGTTGCCATGGCAAGTCCCGCCCCATTGATCATGCAGCCGATATCGCCATCCAGTCCGACATAACTCAAGCCAGCCTCACCTGCGGCAACTTCGCGAGCATCGATCTGAGTGTTGTCGCGTAATTCGGAAATGCGGTGCCGGCGGAACAAGGCATTCTCGTCAAAACTCATTTTTGCATCGAGCGCGATCAGTTCGTTGCTGCGGGTGACGACCAGCGGATTGATTTCGAGAATATTGGCATCCAAGTCACGCAAAGCGCGATAGCAGCTCTTGATGGTTTTGACGGCATGGTTGAGCAGCTCCTCGCCCAATCCCAATGCAAACGCCATTTTTCTTGCCTGGAAATCCTGCAATCCGACAGCGGGTTCAATGTAGATTTTTTTTATGGCATCGGGATCGGTGGCGGCCAGAGTCTCGATATCCATGCCTCCCTGGGCAGAGCCGACCATGATCACGCGCTCATGGCTGCGGTCGATCATAAATGCCAGGTACAATTCCCTGGCAATATCGGTGCCCGCTTCGATATACAGTCTCGAGCAGAGTTTGCCGGCCGGCCCGGTCTGGTGCGTGACCAATCGTTGACCGAGCAAGGATTCGGCCGCCACTTCGATTTCTTCATGTGTCCGGCATACTTTGATCCCGCCAGCCTTGCCGCGTGCTCCCGAATGAATCTGTGCCTTGACGACCCAGACATTGCCGTCAATTTCCCGGCTACGCTGAACCGCCTCTTCTGCGGTATGCGCCAGGCCACCTTCGGCAATCTTGACACCATACTCAGCCAAAATTTCTTTGGCCTGATATTCATGTATATCCAATCTATTTCTCCCGTTATTTCTTTAAACACCTGCAACCTGGCAGGGATTCCAAGTCAGGTTGGTTAGCGATTCTTGGCAGCGATGACTTCAGCCATTTTGACGATGTTATTGGCCATTCGCTCCGATGCGGCATCGATCAGGCGACCATCCAGCGAAGCCGCGCCTTTGCCCTGCGCGGCGGCTTCTTTCAACGCGCTGAGAATGCGCTGCGCTTTCTCAACTTCCGCTGCGGGGGGGGTGAATACTTCATTTGCCAGGGTGATCTGAGTGGGATGAATTGCCCATTTGCCTTCGCAACCCAGTGCGGCAGCGCGTTTGGCAGCCAGTTTATAGCCCTCCGGATCCTGAATGTCGCCAAAAGGACCATCGATTGGACGTAAGCCATAGGCGCGGCAGGCCACCGTCATTCTGCTGATGGCTGCATGCCATTGATCACCGGGGTAATCCGGATTGAGCCCGCCGATATTGGTGGTGCGGGCGCGGTTGCTGGCCGCATAATCGGCCACCCCGAAATGCAATGCTTCCAGGCGTCCGGTCGTTCCGTTGCGCGCAATATCTTCGACATTGGCCATGCCCAGCGCCGTTTCGATCAGTGCCTCCAGACCAATCCGGTTTTTGAGTCCTTGCTGCATTTCAAGCTGGTTGAGCATCGCTTCCACCATGTAGACATCGGCATAAACACCAACTTTAGGAATCAGAAGCGTGTCGATCTTGTGTCCGGCCTGTTCGACCAAATCGACTACATCGCGTACCATGAATTGGGTGTCCAATCCATTGATGCGCACAGAAAGCGTGACACCATGTTCTTTCCAATCGAGATCATTGATGGCCTCGATGATATTTTTTCGTGCCTGTATCTTGTCATCCGGTGCAACGGCATCTTCCAGATCCAGAAATACGAAATCTACCCCGCTCTTCAACGCTTTTTCAAACATTTCGGGGCGGGAACCGGGAACCGCGAGTTCACAGCGCTGTACACGCTGGATGCTGGTTTCATACAGTGTATGGCTCATTATTTCTCCAACAAATTAAATACATGGTCATATATAAATTCTGTGCTGCATGCAAAGTGCAAGCGAATGCCATGACTTGATCATGATCCCATGCAAAGGGTCGTCAAGTACGCAATGCAAAAACCGGAAACGATTTTATTTCATAGGGGTTTAAGCTAGAGTGCGCGGGAACAAGCGCTTTTGAATCATATGATGACGTTATCGATCAAACCGGGGCTAATTATAACATTGGCAAGGGTTATTTCAGTTAGAAGCTGATTGGCAACAGCTATTCCGAGCCAGTTGCCACGCTATAGTCCTGGTCATGGCGCTATCAATTACACACAAAATATCATGGCTGGCGGCAACCCTGCAGACCATGTCATGGAAAGTGGCCAGCCAGTTTCCAGTCGTGGCGGTATCATCAAGCGTCCAGGCATGGCATATCCATGGCAGTGGGGATATGCCTGTCCTGTTGTAAGCCGCACATTTCAATTCGTGTAACTGCGATTACCAGGCCAAAGTTGCCTGTTCATTCTTGCGACGCGTGCCGCAAGTTATTTGCAGGCACGCAGCACATAAGGCAGGATGCCGCCATGATAATAGTAGTCCACTTCAATGGCTGTATCGATCCGGCAGCGCAGCTTGGTTTCCAGTTTGTATCCATCCGGTTTGTGAACGATCAGTGTGACTTCCTGTTGCGGCTGTATGTTTTCCAGGCCAACAATATCGAACAGCTCGTCACCCTGGATGCCCAGGGATTTGGCACTCTCTCCCTCCTTGAACTGCAACGGTAGCACCCCCATGCCAACCAGGTTGCTGCGATGAATGCGTTCGAAGCTTTCGGCGATGACTGCACGCACGCCGAGTAACTGCGTTCCTTTTGCAGCCCAGTCACGGCTCGATCCGGTGCCGTATTCCTTGCCGGCCAGGACGATGGTGGGGGTGCCGTGCTCAAGATATTGCATCGCCGCATCGTAAATGCTCATTTGGGTGCCCTGGTGATCACCATTGTTCCAATAGAGCGTGACGCCGCCCTCGCTGCCTGGGATCATGAAATTCTTAATGCGCACATTGGCAAAAGTACCCCGCATCATGACGTGATGATTGCCTCTGCGTGAGCCATAGCTATTGAAGTCTGCTTTGGCGACGCCGTTGGCAAGCAAATATTGGCCTGCGGGGGAGGTTGCCTTGATGGCGCCTGCCGGGCTGATATGGTCGGTCGTCACTGAATCGCCAAACAACGCCAGGGCACGTGCGTGCCGAATCTCGCTCGGGATGTTGGCGCGGTCGATTGCCAGGCAGAAGTTCTGGAAAAATGGCGGCTCTGCGATGTAGGTCGAATCAGGCCAGTTGTACAGCTTGCCGGTCGTGGCGGTAACGTTGTTCCAGAGCGGATGATCGCGGGTGAAATCGCTGTACAGACGGCGGAAGGTTTCTGCCTGGGTGGCAAATTTCATCATTGCTTCGATTTCGGCGCTGCTTGGCCAGATATCCCGTAACCATACGGGCTGCCCTGCAGCATCCTGGCCCAATGGCTCAGTGGTCAGGTTCTTCAGCACGCTGCCGGCGATCGCATAAGCGACCACCAGTGGCGGTGAGGCCAGGAAGTTGGCCCGAATATTGGGATGGATGCGTGCTTCGAAGTTGCGATTGCCGGAAAGCACTGCGGCACAGACCAGGTCATCCTTGACCACAGTCTCCTCAATCACGGCCGGCAAAGGCCCGGAGTTGCCGATGCAAGTCGTGCAGCCGTAGCCAGCCAGATTGAAACCAAGTTGTTCCAGATAGGGCATCAGACCGGCGGCAGTTAGATACTCCGTCACGACACGCGAACCGGGTGCCAGCGAGGTTTTAATATGGCTTTTTACTGTCAATCCTTTTTCGACCGCTTTCTTGGCCAGTAATCCGGCAGCGATCAGCACCGCCGGATTGGACGTATTGGTGCAGGAAGTGATCGCCGCGATCAATATATCGCCATGATGCAATTCGATAGCTTGTGGCAGGGGGCGGCTGGCGGCAGCCGGTTGGGTGGGATGATTATTGGTCATTTCCACCACATTGCGTGCACTCCCGGCAGGTAGTGATGCTTCGTCCTGATTGCTGTCAGGGGTGAGACAAAGCTCGGCTTCCGGTTGGGCGAGATCGCGCGTGCTAAAGGCTTGTGCCAATGTATCGGCTGGCTTGCCGTAGCCATTTTCCGAAACCGGTTTGCTGAATAGCTCGGTGAAGCTGGACTTGAGGTCTTGGAGTGCAATACGGTCTTGCGGGCGCTTGGGTCCGGCCAGTGAGGGAACGATCGAATTCAGATCCAGTGCCAGTTCCTGGCTATAATCGATTTCGCCCTGACGCGGCATGCCAAACAGGCTCTGTGCCTTGAAGTAGCGCTCGAATGCATCGATCTCCACTTCCGTGCGGCCTGTTTGTCGGAAGTATTCGATGGTCGTGTCATCGACCGGGAAAAAGCCCATGGTGGCACCGTATTCCGGGGCCATGTTAGCGATGGTGGCGCGGTCCGGCAGGCTGAGCGAGGCTGCGCCTTCGCCAAAGAATTCCACGAACTTACCGACCACATTGGCCTTGCGCAGCATTTCCGTGATGGTCAGTACTAGGTCAGTGGCCGTGACGCCTTCCTGCAGCTGCCCGGTCAGATTGACACCGACGACATCCGGCGTCAGAAAGTAAACCGGCTGCCCCAGCATGCCTGCTTCCGCTTCAATGCCGCCGACGCCCCATCCGACCACGCCGATTCCGTTGATCATGGTGGTGTGCGAATCGGTGCCGACTAGTGTATCAGGGTAGACCAATCCATCTTTTTGGTGCACGCCGCGGGCCAGATATTCCAGGTTGACCTGATGCACGATGCCAATGCCAGGCGGCACAACACCGAACGTATCGAACGCTTGCATGCCCCATTTGATAAACTGATAGCGTTCCTTGTTGCGTTGGAACTCGATTTCCATATTGCGTTTCAATGCCTCGCGGTCACCGTAGTAATCGACCTGCACCGAGTGATCGACCACCAGGTCAACGGGCACCAGCGGTTCGATCAATTCCGGATCCTTGCCCAGCTTCTGGGCAGCGCTGCGCATGGCAGCGAGATCGACCAGTAGCGGTACGCCGGTGAAATCCTGTAAGACGATGCGTGCGACCACAAACGGAATTTCATGTGTGCGTTGTGCCTGGGGTTGCCAACCGGCCAGTTGCCTGACGTGCGCTTCGGTGATTTTCTTTTCATCGTAATTGCGCAGCACCGATTCGAGGACAATTCGAATGGAAACAGGCAAGCGCGCAATTGCGCCCAGTCCCGCCGCTTCAAGTGCTGATAGCGCGTAAAATTGCCGGGCCTGGCCATTGGGAAGGTTAAGTGTCTTTAATGTATCGAATAAATTATGGGTCATGGTGGTTCCTTGAACGAGAAACTTTTAGCAGTAATTTAGCTGCAAGTATTTATGCTATAACCGATTGAGTTTATCATTCAGCACGGGTCGCGACAAAATGCTTAACTGAAAACAAGCCGTCAGCAAATTTTTATTTCAAACGGGAATACAATGGATATCCAACAATTAAACAATGATCATGGCATTGCCGGGCAGGTTGTATTTATCGAAGGCGAGGGGGGGCTTCCTTTTGTCAGGGTGCAGAGCGACAAGGCTTCCGCATTGATTTCAGTCTACGCTGGCCAGGTGCTTTCTTTTCAGCCCAGGCATGCGGCGGATGATTTGCTGTTTTTAAGCAGCTTGGCATATTACCAGCCGGGTAAGGCGATCAAAGGCGGGGCGCCGGTCTGCTGGCCCTGGTTCGGTCCGGATCCCGAGGGGTCGGGACGGCCTGCCCATGGCTTTGTACGTAACCGGATGTGGGAAGTGGCTGGCACAGCGATTACGCAGGAGGGTGCTATTCGCGTCACGTTAGCACTGACGGATACGCCGGAGACGCACGCCATCTGGCCGCGTGCTTTTGTTGTTCGGTTGGAAATCACGATCGGCGACAGCCTCAATTTAGAACTGGTCACGCGTAATCCTGGTCCCCAGGCATTCTCGATCACACAGGCGTTTCATACCTATTTCAAGGTGGGAGATATCGCTCAAACCAGCGTATCAGGCCTGGAGAATACCCAATATATCGACAAGGTGGACGATAATCAGGAAAAGCATCAGGAGGGTGCGGTGACTGTTGCGGGAGAGGTCGACCGAATTTATCTGGCTGTCGGCAATAACCTCATTATCCATGATGCCGCCTTGCAGCGCCGTATCCGGATTACCTCCAAAGGTAACCGAACCGCCGTGGTCTGGAATCCCTGGGCAAAAATCTCGGCGGACATGGCAGATCTGCAGGATGATGACTACCTGCGTTTTATCTGTGTCGAAACCACCAATGCAGCCACCGATCGCGTCAGCATCCAGCCTGGCAGCGAATTCAGACTGGCCGCCAATTACCAAATCGAACAGGATTGATGGACACGGTTGAAAAGTAGTTACGCCGCCGTGCACAAGCCACATCGGCTGCCAGTGCCGTGACACTTGGTATCCGGCTGTTCATGATTATCGAGCCCGGGTCAAAGTTTAGGATCCTGAGAATTCTCCTTCACGAGCTCCAGCCCGGCGCCGCACTGCCAGCATAGCTGGAAGTTGTATGGATTGTCCTCGCCGCATGCCGGGCAGGTGAGCGTGCCAGATACTTGGGGCGTCTGCTCGTAGGCAATGATGACAGCCCGGCCGCGTTCAAAATCATAGTCACGGATAATCCATACTTCCGGATAAGCGTGTGTAAACGGGATATCGCCCACGCCCCCCTGTGCATAGACATTAAATAACTTGGCCGGGATATAGGCACTCTCCAGTAGATCCAGGATGATATACGCCTCGAGCAAGTGGTTGGCGGTGTAGAGTTTTCGCATTTGATGCTACAGAAAAATGGTCCAGCGGTTAGTTTGCCGATTCGACCGGCTGCTCGAGTTCGGCCACTAGGAGGCTGTCCGAGAATAGACTGATCTACTGCGGACGATTCTGGCTGGCGGGATTCTCCGATCCTTTTCGTTGAATAGAACGACTATTCGCCTCAAATGATCGAAAAATCCCGCTCAACCAGCCCCGCCCTCGCTACGATCGCTATTCTCGGACAGCCTCCTAGCATATCGACGCGAATCGGCAGATAGTTGATGATTTCGAGTGAACAATCCTCAGAAATATCCTGTTGTGGATTTTGTCTCAAGGCCTCTGTCAGATGCGTTCATCTCTTCTGCGTAACAGGGCCTCGGTATGCGCAATATTTCCCCGACGATATTGAGCCCGGCCTTGTTGAGCACGCGGTAACATTCGAAGATTTCTGTTCCTGCCCAGTGCATGGTTGTCCATTGATGTACAGGTAACGAAGAGAGGTCTGGTGCTGGAATAATATGCTATGCATTGCTGTCGGTCATGCCTGGCCGCTGATGGCCACGTGAGCGGAATTTCGAAGTGGCTGCGCGGACCCGGCCGCTATAAACAAAAAGAGGCATTCCCGCCAGGGAATGCCTCACACTGTTAGTTACGGCTGAATGTAGCTGCTATCAGGAAACTTCACTGTCGGTTGTTTCCGTGACAATAGCTGCCGCTTTCATGCTGAGCCGGAGCCTGCCTTTGTCGTCAGCCTCGAGTACTTTGACGCGGACTGCCTGACCCTCTTTGAGATGGTCGGACACATTCTCCACGCGCTCGTTGGCGATTTGGGAAATGTGCAGCAAGCCATCTTTTCCGGGCATGATGCTGACAATGGCACCGAAATCAAGCAGCTTGAGCACCAAGCCATCGTATATCTTGCCGACTTCAACATCAGCGGTGATGTCCTCGATGCGTTTTCTTGCTTGTTCACCGCCTTCGCTGTTGACGCAGGCGATTGTCACGACGCCGTCATCGGTAATGTCGATAGTGGTGCCGGTTTCTTCGGTCAGCGCGCGAATGACTGCGCCACCCTTGCCAATGACGTCACGAATCTTCTCGGGGTTGATTTTAAATTTAATGATGCGTGGTGCATGTACCGAGATATCTTCCCGTGTGGCGGGCAATGACTGTTTCATGATGTCCAGGATATGCAGACGTCCTTCTTTGGCCTGCAGCAAGGCGACTTGCATGATCTCTTTAGTAATGCCCTGGATTTTTATATCCATTTGCAGCGCGGTGATGCCATTCTCGGTGCCGGCCACTTTGAAATCCATGTCGCCCAGATGATCTTCATCGCCAAGAATGTCCGTGAGCACAGCAAAGCGATTGCCCTCCTTGATCAGTCCCATGGCGATTCCGGCAACATGCGCTTTCAGGGGAACGCCGGCATCCATGAGAGCCAGACAACCTCCGCACACAGAAGCCATGGAGCTCGAGCCATTCGATTCAGTCACTTCCGAAACGACGCGCATGGAATAGCCAAATTCTTCCACAGGCGGCAGCACTGCCACCAAGGCGCGTTTGGCCAGCCGGCCATGGCCGATTTCACGTCGTTTGGGTGTGCCCACGCGACCGGTCTCACCGGTCGCAAAAGGCGGCATATTGTAATGAAGCATGAAACGCTCGGTGTAATCCCCCTGCAAAGCATCGATTCTTTGCTCGTCCCGGGTTGTGCCCAGCGTGGCGACTACCAAGGCTTGCGTTTCGCCGCGTGTAAACAGCGCCGAACCATGCGTGCGTGGCAGCACGCCATGACGAATGGTGATCGGTCTGACTGTACGGGTGCCGCGGCCGTCAATGCGGGATTCACCGTCCAGAATGCTGTTGCGAACAATTTTCGATTCGAGCTCGAAGCCGATTTCGCGGACCGCTTGTTCACTTGGTCCTTCTTCGGTTCCAACACCCAGTTCCGCAAACACGCGTTGCCAGGTTTCACTGATCGCCTCCGTTCTGGCGGTTTTTTGTTTCAGCTCGAACGCGTTGCGCAGATCGGCTTCCGCCAGTTGCGAGATTTTTTCGGCGAGTGCGTGATCTTTTTCTGCTGGTTGCCAATCCCAGGCAGTGACACCGGCTTCATCCGCCAATTCGTTGATTGCCTGAATGACTTGCTGCATTTGCTCATGACCGAACATGACAGCACCCAGCATGACTTCTTCGGTCAGTTCGCTGGCTTCCGATTCAACCATCAGAACCGCTTGCTCTGTGCCGGCCACAACAAGATTGAGCTGGGTTTCCTTGAGCTGACTGGTGGTCGGATTGAGGATATATTCATTATTGATGTAACCCACTCGCGCGGCGCCGATAGGGCCGTCGAAAGGGACGCCGGAGAGCACCAGTGCGGCAGAGGTGCCAATCATGGCGGGAATGTCGGCATCTATTTCGGTATCGGAGGACAATACCATCGCGACAACCTGGACTTCATTGTAAAAGCCATCAGGAAAAAGAGGGCGTATGGGCCGATCAATCAAACGGGAAGTCAGTGTTTCCTTTTCAGAAGGGCGCCCCTCGCGTTTGAAAAAACTACCAGGGATACGGCCTGCAGAATAAAATTTTTCCTGATAATCAACGGTAAGTGGTAGAAAATCCTGTCCGGGTCTGGTTTTCTTGTCTCCCACTACGGTAACCAGCACAACCGTATCATCCATGGAAACCATGACCGCGCCATGTGCCTGCTTGGCAATTTCTCCAGTTTCAAGCGTAAGGGTATGATGTCCGTAGGTTATGCTTTTTTTTATCGGTTTCAATTAACAATCCTTCTCTTTGTGATCAAATCATGCCTAGTATTCACTGCAAACAGTCGCATTTAGCCGTGGAAACAGGAGTGATTTCAAACTCATGCTGAATGAAGGTGAAGGATATGCCATGTTTCCGGGGTAATTGCTTCTATTGTGCTTGCGGTTATTTACGGTTTGAAGTTTGGTAAATCCCCGCACTTTTGTTTGTTATTTTCTCAAACCGAGACGTTCGATCAACGCCTGATAGCTGTCACTGTTTTTTGATTTCAAATAATCCAGTAGCTTGCGTCGCCGACTGACCATGCGAAGCAGACCCCGACGGGAGTGGTGGTCCTTAACATGCGCCTTGAAATGACTGATCAAGTCGTTGATGCGAGTTGTCAGAAGTGCCACTTGCACTTCGGGAGAACCGGTGTCACCAGCGGTTCTCTGGTAGTCGTGCACAACTTGTGCTTTTTGATCGGTGGTTACCGCCATATGCTTTCTCCTGCTGAGTAATTAATTTACATGCGTCACAAAACAGTGATTTTACTCTTTAATAAAAGACTTGTCCAAGTCAAATCAAGGCATTGGCGCCAATGTACCGTGGTGATCATTTCTTGAAAATGAAGAACAAAAAACGGTCTTTTCAATCGTTTTTGTAATGGGCTGGTTATTTCTCTATTCGGATTAACCTGGTGCTGCAATCCCGGTATGACTATATAATTGAATAGCTTTGCGTACAGGGGAACAAAAGTGGCACTCATAATGCCGAATGGCTATTCTTTTTTCGCGAATTGGCTAGGAGGCTGTCCGAGAATAGCGACTGATCTACTGCGGACGAGCCTGATTGGCCGGATTTTACGATCCTTTTTGTTAAATAGAACGACTATTCGCCTCAAATGATCGAAAAATCCAACTCAATCAGCCTCGCCCTCGCTACGATCGCTATTCTCGGACAGCCTCCTAGCGGGGGTAACAGAAAAGAGATGTCGCCGCTTCCTTGCAAATAACGCTGCAGACATGCTGTCAACCTTGTTGACAGTTCACCGGAGCGCTAGAATGCTAGCTTCGGATTATACCGCCTAGGGAATTTTGCATGACCCAAGTTTATTTTGACCACAATGCCACGACTGCTGTGGATGACGCCGTGCTGGAGGCGATGCTGCCCTATTTCAGGGAAAGTTATGGGAATGCTTCCAGTGGGCACTCGCTAGGCATTGCGGCCCGTCGGGCGGTGAATTATGCGCGTGAGCAAGTGGCCCAGGCAGTGGGGGTCAAGCCCGCACAGGTCATCTTCACCAGTGGCGGGTCGGAGGCCAACAATCTATTTATCCGGGGGGTAGCAGAGAGTCTGAAGTCGGCCGCAGTGGCCATCAGTGCGATTGAACACCCTTGTATTCGCCGTCCCGCCCAGGAACTGACCAGAAGTGGAAGTAAAAAATGGCAATTGCATCAATTGGCAGTAGAAGTATCGGGCAAAATCAATGTGGCAGAAGTGGCGACTTTGCTGGCCGGCGTGCAGCCAGCCATGGTGTCGGTCATGCTGGCCAACAATGAGACGGGCGTAATTCAGGAGGTTGCGCCAATTGCTGATATTGCCCGGACTCAAGGTGCCTGGATGCATACGGACGCTGTGCAGGCGTTTGGCAAGATACCGGTGGATTTCAGGGAACTGGGCGTGCATGCGATGACTTTGTCAGCGCACAAAATTTACGGACCCAAGGGGGCGGCAGCACTTATTATTGATCCGCGCTTGCCGATCAAGCCGCTCATTTATGGGGGAGGGCAAGAGGACGGGTTGCGCTCGGGCACCGAGAATGTACCGGCGATAGTTGGCTTTGGTGCCGCTTGCGAATTGGCCGTGTCCCGGGTGGGGACGATGGTAGCACATACCGGCGCGTTGCGGGAACACCTGGAGCAAGGGCTGCTGGCGATGGGGGCGACGGTATTCGGGCAGGGCGCGGCACGTTTATCGAATACCAGCTATTTCGCGTTGCCCGGTATCGAAGGAGATACCCTGGTGGTTCGCCTGGATAAAGCCGGTTTTGCGGTGGCGAGTGGTGCGGCCTGCTCCAGTGCCACGCCTGGTAAAAGTCATGTGCTGGAAGCCATGCATGTGACGCCTATATTGGCCCGCTGTGCGGTACGCGTGAGCTTCGGAGCGGGCAATACCATTGCCGAAGTCGATGCTTTTCTGGCGACAATCCGACGTGTAGCCGATCAACTGAAAAGCATGAGCGTAGTATTGGGCGCATGAGTGCTTGGTAGAATCCGAGCGATAAAACGATAACCGGGCATATCCATGATCAAGCAAGGCAATCAATTTCCCAGTAAAGCCATTATTCTCAGTGCGGGGCAAGGCAGGCGATTGTTGCCACTTACTGAAAATACCCCTAAATGTTTGTTGCCGGTAGCGGGCAGGCCTGTCATCGCCTGGCAGATCGATGCGTTACTGGCTGCCGGTATCAGGGAAATTGTCGTGGTCGCCGGCTTTCAGAGTCGTCAGGTCGAAGCGCTGTTAACCGAGCGTTATCATGAGCAAGCCTGTATCAGGGTGCTGTTCAATCCTTTTTATGAGGTGGCGGACAATTTGGCGAGTTGCTGGATTGCACGCCAGGAAATGGATGCCGATTTTTTATTGCTCAATGGCGATACACTGTTGACCGAAGATCTGCTGGCAAGCGTATTGCAGACGCGGACTGCACCAATTATGCTGTGTGTCGATTTCAAGACAGTTTATGATGAAGATGATATGAAAGTGCAGCTCAATGCACAGGGACGGATCAGGCAGATCAGCAAAAAATTGTCAGCCGATGAAACAGATGCTGAATCGATTGGCCTGATCTGCTTTCGTGGACAGGGTGTTCAGCTTTTTCGCCATGCTGTGGAACAGGCATTACGCGATGTCCGCAATCTTGGATCATGGTATCTGGCGATCATCGATGCGCTGGCAAAAGAGGTTGGCGCGGTCTACAGTCATTCGGTAGCCGGTTTTGGCTGGTGCGAAATCGATTATATCCACGATTTACACAAGGCGGAAAAGCACTTTGGGTTGCTTGCCGGGGCGTCACCGGCAGAAAACGTGGTCGATGAGCACCTGTCTGGTCAAGTTGTGTGAATGCCTAATCGATTGAGGCCCCGTATGAATCCGCAGATTTTTAATGACACCATGCGCAAATTTGGCGCGCCTGAGACCATCATTCAACAGTACGAGTACTGGAGTGTGCAATTGCGACCCGCTCAGCTTACCCTGGGCGCGCTGGTGCTGGTTGCTCATGAGCCGGTGCACGCCTTTTCCGCATTAAGTCCAGCGAGTTTTGCAGAGTTGCAGAAAATAACTGGGCAAATCGAATCAGCTTTGATCAAGGCATTCCAGAACGACAAGGTGAATTATCTGATGCTGATGATGGTCGATCCGGACGTTCATTTCCACGTAATCCCTCGTTATGCGCAGCCTCGGCTGTTTGATGGTGAGACTTTTGTCGATGCAGGGTGGCCGGGTGTGCCGGATTTCGGTAAAACCAATGCGACTGATTCGGCTGCGAATCAGCGAATCATCGAGCATCTGGCCGTACACTGGTGCAGTTAGGAGTAAGTTCATGGCAGACCACTCGGATGCAGTTGAAAGTTTCCCATTGTATGAAGCGCGCGCACTGGTGCGTGACTTGATGACCCCGAAACCCTGGATTTATTGGGCGGATTTCCTCTTCCATATCTCGCTTGGCTGGAGCGCCCTGGTCATCATGTTGCACACGTCCTGGTGGTCGATTTGGCAGGTTTGCGCCTACTTTATAGCAGTGATTGCTTTTTACCGGGCTGCGATTTTTATTCATGAGCTCGCGCATCTTGCACGTGGCACGTTCAGGTTATTCCGCATCGTCTGGAATGTGACTTGTGGCATCCCGTTCATGATCCCTTCGTTTACTTACGATGGTGTGCATCATGATCATCACAAACCAGGGGTATACGGAACAGCTGAGGATGGGGAGTATCTCCCATTCGCCAGGCAACGGCCGGCGGCGATGGTGGGGTACGTGCTGCTATCAGTGATCCTGCCGCTGTTGCTGGTGATGCGTTTTTTAGTGCTGACACCGTTGTCTTATCTGATTCCGGCGCTGAGAAAAGTGGTATGGGAACGCGCTTCTTCGTTGACCATCAATCCGGCGTATATCCGTAGCCGTGATGCCATTCGCAATGATCATGATTGGCGCATACAGGAGTTTGTGACTTTTTTGTTTGTCTCGGTGGTCATCGCCAGCGTGATATTCGGTATTCTGCCCTATCAGCTGCTGCTGGTCTGGTATTCCATTGCTGTGACGGTCTTTATCCTTAATTCCTTGCGAACATTGGCAGCACATGCTTATCGCCATTCAGGCGCGCGCAGTTTGACACTGGCCGAACAATATCTTGATTCCGTCAATATTCCCGGAAACTGGTTCACTTCCCTGTGGGCGCCGGTGGGATTGCGTTACCATGCCACACATCATCTTTTCATGAGTTTGCCTTATCACAATCTGGGTGAGGCGCAAAGGCGTCTTTCGCAGAAGCTGGGTGACCACTGCTTGATCTTGCAGACCAGTCGAAAGGGGTTGTGGGACGCGCTGAAACGTATCTGGCGAGAGGCCGCAGCCGCTAAGCCGGCTAAAGAATAATTCAAATGCCATGGCCGGGTTGCCGTGACCAGAATTTCAACCATCCACTTCCCAATTTCGCCAAGCTGCCCGGGTGATTTGCCTGAAAACAAACGGCGCTATGCGCTTGCTTTGCCGGGCATGTGCAGTGCCAACTATCCTATCATGTATCCAGCCGAATCCAGGGAGTATTTGTGAATGAAAAACAGAAGCTGACGCGATTGGTATTGTTGCGTCATGGGGAGAGTATCTGGAATCGTGATAGGCATTTCACTGGCTGGAGCAATGTTGCGCTCAGCCCGGCTGGCGAGGAGGAAGCGAGGGCCGCTGGACGGTTGCTCAAGCAGGCGGGGTTCACTTTTGATGCCTGTTTTACCTCGGGGTTGAGGCGTGCCCAGGATACCCTTACGCTCGCATTATCCGCCATGGGTCAGCAAAATCTGCCCGTGTATCGAAGCTGGCGTTTGAATGAGCGCCATTATGGCGCGCTGGAGGGTATGCAGCGTTGGGCGGCTATACGCAGGTTCGGTCTCTGGTCGATCGTGAGTTGCCAGATTCGTTTCAATGCCAGCCCGCCTTGTTTGGCAGTGGATGATCTGCGGGCACCGGTAAACCAGCCGTGCTATGCCTCGGTCGACCACGCTCAATTGCCCCTGGGAGAGAGCATGCAGCATGCCCTGGAGCGAGTATTGCCTTTATGGCGGGACATGATTGTTCCGGAGATACGGGCTGGTAGGCGTCTGCTAATCGTTTCGCATAAAAATCTTCTAAAAACGCTGGTGATGCAATTGGAGGGGCTGACGGGTTTGCAGGTCATGCGCCTGTCGATAGCGACAGGCCGACCGCTTTGCTACGAGCTTGATACTTCGTTAAGGCCGGTAAAGCGTTACTATCTGCCGGCCCTGGATGGCGAGGTCCGGAAAGCCGTGGTCTAGGGCGTGTCATCAGTTAGCGCAGTGATAATTTCCCGGATTCACAGGAAGAT
>NZ_JBEUDO010000014.1:0-57013 GCF_050584665.1 Nitrosomonas sp. ANs5 | reverse complement strand
TTAACTGATTGATTATCAGCGGATCATATTTTCAAGCATGCCAAAAACCATTTTGTTCGGTAATGAACGAGGCTTTTCTGCACTATTATCGAGTACGATCAATAAGTTGTGAGAAGCGACGCAATGGTTGAGTAATCCGCCAACTACGAGAGTTCAGCAGTGAATCCAGGGCTGACCGCAATGTTTGGGTTTCTTGCTGAGCATGCTGCAGTTGGCCAAGTACACCAGCTAATTGTGTTTGATATTCATTCAATGAATTTTGGCAGTCAGCCAATTGCTTTTCCCGGTAAGTGACCAGCTGGGAAGCCTCGTCCAAATGAGTGGCTGCCCAGAAAAAAGCTTGCTCAAAAGGGATTGTGCCGAGTTTTTCCAGCCATTTCATGGCCACCGTCCGGCGCCATTGCCGATAATGCTTGGTATGCTCCGAAAAACCCTTTCCATACCGGTAAACCGCACTGACGCCAGGCACATGGCTCAGCAAACACATTAAGACTTACTCTGATAAAACCGCTTAGCATAGCACCGCCCAAACTTACGCATGGGATTTTCAAGAATCTGATACATGATAGCGGAAATAACAAAGGTAATCAGTATCGATACGATGAACAGCGTAATCCCCGTGAATTCAAAAAATTTATTCATTAATGGTGGTATGGCATTATGGAACAAGTAAACGCCGTAACTGAGATTTCCCATGATTCCTGCTACTAAGATCCATACAGTCGTACTTTGCGCATGACGTAAAAATACCACACCAGCGATAATAATCCATTGATAGCCAAGCGCACTAAGTAAATTGAAAAAACCGAAAGTCATACCGACAATTGCATTACCATGTACGACAAAACCATGGCCCAGAACAAACAACAACAACAATCCTGCTATTCCATACAGAAAACCCTGTAGCTGGTCACAGTTTTTACTAACTAGGTAAGCCAGTGTGCCCAGAAGAAATTCTGGCAAAATACTGGACAGGTGACAGGAGAGCACCAGTTTTAAATATGAATCTTCCGGAAGAAAATGATTCGCCCATAAAACGGTCAGTAGTGATAATCCGGACAGAAAAAGCAATACCAGCGTTACATTGCGTATTTTCAAAAAAACCAATAAACCAATCAAAAGATAGAATTCGACCTCAACAGGGAGAGACCAGAAGGCAGGATTGTAATAAAAGGCGATTTCTTTCGAGACCGTAGTATGCAGGAACAACGCATGCTGTAGAATGATATTATTGTCCCATGTCTTTTGCGGTAATAAGGCATAGAAAATGATCGCAAATAGATACAGCGGATAGATTCTGAAAGTACGCCGGATAGCGAAAGCGGTTGTGTTTTCCCTAGCTGGCGAAAGTAGCAAAGGCGCAAAAACAAAACCACTAATAACAAAAAAGAAGTTTACCCCAGTAAACAGGAAATTTAACCAACTGCGTTCCACGTCTTGAATCAATACAGCGTAATGGCAAAGCATCACCATAATTGCAGCAATGCCACGCAGTAATTCGATGGCCGGATTGACATTCATAGGCTTGTGCTCAGAATTTATACCGGAATCCATTTTATTTAGTAGCATCGCTATGTATATGTCTTGCAGTCATTTTTCATGTTGCCCAGCCCTAGGCAAATGACAAGAATACCGTCTACATTGTATGGATTGGCACTCCGGACAGCATGGTCGATATGATAATGAACGAGGCTTTTCTGCACTATTATCGAATACGATCAATAAGTTGTGAGAAGCGACGCAATGGTTGAGTAATCCGCCAGCTACGAGAGTTCAACAGTGAATCCAAGGCCGACCGCAATGTTTGGGTTTCTTGCTGAGCATGCTGCAGTTGGCCAAGTACACTAGCTAATTGTGTTTGATATTCATTCAATGAATTTTGGCATTCAGCCAATTGCTTTTCCCGGTAAGTGACCAGCTGGGAAGCCTCGTCCAAATGAGTGGCCGCCCAGAAAAAAACCTGTTCAAAAGCAGTTGTGCCGAGTTTTTCCAGCCATTTCATGACCACTGTCCGGCGCCATTCCCGATAATGCTTGGTATGCTCCGAAAAACCCTTTCCATACCGGTAGACTGCACTTACGCCAGGCACATGGCTCAGCGTTGTCAGCTGGGCAATTTGCAACCAAAAATCCCAGTCTTCCAGAATGGGCAGATTCTCGTCGATCCGGCAACCCTGGTCCAGCAGTCGCCGGGAAAACAAGACCGCATGAATCGGCAGGAAATTGGTAACGAGCAAACGCTCGAATTCCCACGAGTGATCATAGATCAGCAAATGCTTGCCTTCCGCATCAACCACCTCAACTCCCGCATACGCGGCCAGATTCTGCGGGGATTGGGCACGCGCCTGGACCAGGCGTGCGATATGCTGCGGATAGAAAAAATCATCATCATCCAGAAAAATCAGCTCATCACCCCGGGCTGCATGCAGTCCGGCATTGGCAGCCGCTGCCCGTGACAAAGGTTGTTCAGATTGCACCAACCGCACTGAACGATTATGCAGATAGTCGGGCAAACGGCGATGCCGGCCCCCCGTGGCATCGATTACCACCATTTCTATGCGGGGATAGGTTTGCGCGATGACACTCGCGATGGCGTCATTCAGTGAGGGCCGGTCGACACTGCGAATGATCACGCTGACAAGAGGTAATTCGGCCGCATCAATCGCCAGCTGCTGGCTGCGCCTCAGCCTCAGCGCAGGTTGCAGCAATGATACAAAGGATCGCCTCAGCTCGCCAGGCGCAACTATCTGGTAAGCTTCGGCCGCAGCGACATCTGCCCCCAGTGAATAAGCACGGTATTGGTTGAGAGCGAGCAGGCGTTGGCGATAGGGCTCAAGTGCTTCCTGTGTAGCAAAACAGGACATGGCTTGTGCCTTGCGCTCGAAAACCGAAGAAATATCAATCAATGCATTGGCGATCAAGGGTGCCGAAACTTCGTAAAATCCAAGCGTTACAGGTTGATCGAGCTGCCTTAGCGCTTCTACGGCAGCCAATGCCAGCACTTGGTGATCGGGATGCCGTTCCGTAATGGCCGGTGCAAGTACCAAGTCTGGTTGATGCTCTGTCAAACTCTCCAGCAGTGTCTGGATCAGTCCATCATCAAAGCCCAGTGAGCGATCTTCGTAATCGAGAAACGTAAGCCCGCTATAGCCAATCACAGCGGCGGCAGCCTGGCTCTCCGCACGCCGCCTGGTAATCAATTCGTCTGAATCGCTGTCACCGCCTTGTGCGCCATTGGTGAAAACCAGAACATGCACTTTTGCGCCCTGTTCAACCAGCAAGCGCAGTAAGCCGCCGCAACCGTAGACTTCATCATCTGGGTGCGGTGCCAACACCAGTACATTCCGAAAAGCGCTGATATCGAACGAAGCGTTGGGATAGAGAGGAAACTCGGGACTACTGTCAAGCACGATAAGGAAAGGGCTCAATGAAATTACAAAATGGCATTTTAATGCGGATCGTCAAGCGAGATGCAACAAACTGTTCACAATCCTTCATTTCAAGTTGATCGTGCCAACATCGGCAGAAAAGCATGGATTTCACCTAAAATCCATGTCCCCGCCTGTCAACCACCAGTAATTGTGTAGCATTTCTGCTGCAGGCGCATGACTCCATGCTGGTGTAGGAATAGGAATTTCCTCTCCAGTCTGGACACCGCCGGTTGCCGTAAAACGGGCAGCAAAATTTTTGGGAATACGCAAAAACAGCCTGTTCTTGCCATGGATACCGGCAATTCTTCGGGCATGGGAGACCATCAGTGGCATTGCATGCAGCGGGGCAATTAAATCCATGATTTCAGTTTCATGTGGATCATGCCGCAATACCATCAATCCGCGCAAGCCTGTACCGAAGCGGCTGACCACCAGCACCAGCTGATAAGCATGTTCAGGGTGGTCTAAATAACGCGCGCGCAAATAGGGCTGATCGCGCACGCCAACAATTGCGTCTTGCAAATCCATTGCCATCCGGTGCCAAAGCGCATCGATCGCGGATGTTTGCCAGATCTCATGCCGGCCAATGATGGGCTGGAGCCGCGTCAGACAATGCGGCATTTTACCAGCGGGCTTCCATTCGATTTCAATCATGCTGCCCACCCCAGTATACAATCCCAGCCGTTCCGCTACCCGCATGTGCCGCTCATTGGGAAATCCGTAGGCCGTCAAAAACACCTTGCCATAGCCAATATAGCGCTCCTGGAAGGTTGCCGCCATCAGGAAAAAAGGCCCCTTTCTGGTCAAGACCCCACGCTCGGCAGGATCAACCATGACATCACCTATCTGAACCGCAGTCCTCGCCTCTCCGAACAGCAGAATAGCGCGCGGCATGCCCCCATAGTGAGCGACCAAACGACCATCCCGCCATATGCCCAAGGCCTGGCTGTTGGCGCGGTCATACTTCCAGCGCCATAACTGTGGCGACATGCTGTGACCGAAGACCCGCTCGAACAAGCTCAGCATTTCTGTTGCGCGTTGCTCCCCAAGCAAGTCTACCCGCCATTTGGGCATGGTTTTTTTTCGGAAATGCAACAAGGCGTAGCCAAAGATACCCTCGGCATATTTTTTACGGTAATGCCGGTTGGATTCATCCAGTTGCGCCAGGACACCAGCCTCTAACCCCAGGTCCCGTTGCAACCGCTGCCGATGCGCATGAGTCATACGCAGCAAATGATCCAGTGTGGGCGCGGCCATGCTCGACAGATCGATGTTTTCGACCAGTTCAAACCCCAGCCGGTCGGCCAGGGTCAATATATCGGCCAGTAAATGCAGGCCTTCCTGACGCGCTTCCGTCCGGCGCAGGGCAAACTCATCGACAATCAGGATATTGCCTTCACAAGGCAACAAACTGAGCGCCTGGTTGAAAATCACCAAAGGATCGATATATTGAGCCGATTCCTGAAATAGCAGCCAGTCGAAACTTTCTGCAGCGGCTTCAAAATCTTCCAGTCGTTGACAGCTGACCGCTACCTGCTGCCCGAAACGCGCCTGCAAGCAGGCAATCTGTGCACGGTCCGGCGTAATACCATGTACCTGGTGGCCCTGCTGAGTCAGTAAAGAAAATGTTGTACCCAAGCCAACGCCAATTTCCAGAATACGGCTGGGTGAAATCGGCAGGCGCGACAAGATGAGATCGGTCGAATGCTGCTGGGCTTCCCGGATGGACATATCGTCACGTTGAAACAATCCGTAATGCAGGGCATCGACCCGTCCTTCCTCCAGGATCAGTGCATAGGCATAGACATTGAGTGGGAAAGCCAGATTCTTGTAGGAAACAGGTATTTTTCGTTCCAGCGCGGGCAGGTTGTCGACCTCACGGTTTGCTGCCTGAGTCATCGCATGAACCGCAGTTTCAGTCTGATATGAAATTTGTCTGAAACTCTTATTCATCGTCTACTTTCCATTGATGCGGCATGAAAAAATAACCTTGCAATCGACTCGATTGCTGCACTCGCACCGTCGCCACCCCAAGCGCCGAATCATATAAATGGATACCACGTTCACAGAGCAAGAATACGCTGATCGTATATTCACCCTTAAGCATGGGAAAATGGGCCATCACCAAGGTTGCAACGCCTTTTCCATTTTGCCCGCGCGCCGGCACAACATGATCCTCCCAGGTTCCGGCGCTGGAGAGCACCCGGTCGTCTGTTGCATGCACAGTCACCCCGATATTTGGGCAAGGCAGATCAGGATCTGAAACAAACGTGACCTTGACCGAAACTGTGGACCGGCCACTCGAAGCCAGCACTTGATCACATCCCTTTCCGTCAACTTCGACCACAATATTTTCCAGGCGCGCCTGGCCCGATGCTGTTCCGGTGGCAGGAGGGAGCAAGGACTGATCATTTTCAGCCAGCTCAGGTTTTTTCCCGGAATCAGTTATCACCTGTTTATCCAGAAACATCTGATAAGCGGCCGTGACCGATTGTGTCTCTCCTTCAGCCATAAGTTGTCCGCGCTCGATCCAAAGCGCGCGGTTACATAACGACTCGATCTGAAACAGTGAATGGGAACAGAACAGGATGGTTTTGCCCATATCGCGTAGCTGCATGATCCGCTCGAAGGATTTTCGTGCAAAAGCACCGTCTCCAACCGACAGGGCTTCATCTATCACCAGAATATCAGGATTGACGTTGATCGCTACCGAAAAAGCCAGGCGGACATACATTCCGCTCGAATAGGTTTTAACCGGTTGATCGATAAAGTCCCCGATTCCGGAAAATTCAATCATGGACTCAAGCCGCGCACCAATTTCTTCCTGATTCAACCCCATGATAGCAGCATTCAACCAGATATTTTCACGGCCGGTAAATTCCGGATTGAACCCGGCCCCCAGCTCCAGCAATGCCGCCAGACGACCATTGATCGCAACTTCTCCACAAGAAGGGGTCAACGTGCCGCAAATCAACTGCAGCAAGGTTGATTTACCTGAGCCGTTACGGCCCATGATGCCAATTACTTCGCCTGGCGCGATGGCCAGATCGATACTCCGTAATGCCCACAATTCCCGGTAATAACGGCGTCTGCCGCGCCAGAGGAATTGTTTCAAACGATCCCTGGGATGTGCATAAAGATGGTAGCACTTGCCGAGTTGTGAGGCATGGATGGCTAGTGCAGTCATTCGAAAATGTGATATCCGTTACAGTCGAAAATAGCTAGGAGGCTGTCCGAGAATAGACTGATCTACTGCGGACGAGCCTGATTGGCCGTATTTTACGATCCTTTTCGTTAAATAGAACGACTATTCGCCTCAAATGATCGAAAAATCCAACTCAACCAGCCTCGCCCTCGCTACGATCGCTATTCTCGGACAGCCTCCTAGTCAGGCGTATCCGGTTATTTTCCAAGCCTTGAGAAAAACAGTCGCAGCGCTCGCAAATCCGGCTTAAACTAGATCATCTTTCGAGAGAAAACTTTATTATACTACTGCTTCCAGCCAAAGCATGTATGAGAGTCAGCACCCAATGCCCGGGATCCCTTTATATCTCTATCCGATACCCGTTTCATATCTTGTAAGGCTCCTGGTGTTGATGAAATCGCGGCACTCTACTGCTATAACGGGTCTGGCCAGCGGCTAAACCCATGCCATGACGGCGCGGTACCGCAACCAGCCAGCACATATATTCGTCAGCATACGGGTACGCTTTGCTGGTTTCATTTGCATTTCCTCTCTTTCAGAATTTATCGAAATCACGTTCGGAGTAACGTCAATCTGTTATGCAGAAAATAAAGACTTTCTGGCATGCCTGCCTTGAACATTTCAAACAGGAATTAAACGGACAGCAATTTAATACCTGGATCAAGCCGTTGAAGTTGGAATCTTCATCTGATGAAGACAATACGCTGGTTTTAACCGCGCCCAACCGCTTCGTGTTGCAATGGATCAAAGACAATTTCATCATGCATATCGAAGAAATGGCACAGAATCATTTTCATGAGCCGATCCATATCAAATTAGCCATATACGATGCCCAGGAAAATGGCTCCATCACCAATACGGCCGTCCCGATAAAGAAAAACGAGGCAGCCAAAGAAGCTGTCACCGGCAGGTTGCGTGCCGTGACATCCAAGAAATCCAATCCGAGCCAACTCAATCCTAACTTCACTTTCGATGCCTTCGTCACGGGTAAAGCGAACCAGCTGGCGCGCGCGGGCGCGATTCAGGTCGCCGAGCGGCCCGGCATCGCCTATAACCCGTTATTCATCTATGGCGGCGTCGGATTGGGCAAAACGCATCTGATGCATGCCATCGGCAACTATGTACTGGCGCATGATCCCGAGGCAAAAATACGTTATGTCCATGCAGAAAAATACGTATCGGATGTAGTCAGTGCCTATCAGCACAAATCATTTGACAAATTCAAGCTTTATTACCACTCGCTCGATTTGCTGCTGGTCGATGACGTGCAGTTTTTCAGTGGAAAAAACCGGACTCAGGAAGAATTTTTCTATGCTTTCAATGCCTTAATAGAGGCTCATAAACAGGTCATCCTCACTTCCGATTGCTATCCAAAGGAAATATCCGGGCTCGAGGAGCGTCTGGTATCAAGGTTTGGTTGGGGATTGACCGTCGCGATCGAGCCGCCCGAGCTTGAAATGCGTGTTGCCATTCTGTTGAAAAAAGCCGCCATCGACACTATCGACCTGGACGAAAACACCGCGTTTTTTATAGCCAAACATATACGCTCCAATGTCAGGGAACTGGAAGGCGCGCTCAAACGGGTTTTGGCCTATTCACGCTTTACTGGGCAACCACTGTCTCTGGAACTGGCCAAGGAAGCGTTGAAGGATTTGCTCGCTGTCCAGAACCGGCAGATTTCAATTGAAAATATCCAGAAAACCGTGGCCGATTACTACAAGATCAAGGTCGCGGATATGTATTCCAAGAAACGGGCCAGGATCGTTGCCAGACCACGACAGATCGCCATGACCGTCGCCAAGGAACTGACCCAGTTGAGCTTGCCCGATATCGGTGAAGCCTTTGGCGGAAGAGACCACACAACCGTGTTACACGCCTACCGGAAAATCATGGAGCTACGCACTTCGGATCCATCGATTAACCGCGACTACAACACCCTGATTCATATCCTGCGGGGATAGCTTGGATAAAATGTGGATAACACAGAAATAACTTGTAATTTTAATATTATCCACATTTTATCCACATCCCATACGTTGTTTATACAGTTCCAAAATTTCAACTAACTATTTAATTTAATATAAATTTTTAACTTATCCCGATTTTGGCTTCTGCTTATTAGTATTACTATTTTTATTTTATATAAGAACTGTTTAAAAACATTGGATGATTGATCGTGCAGCAGCATAATACGAACATGTATTACTTTTTCTAAAAACTATAGGCAACCCTGCCTGGTAAGGCAGCCAGTATCAAGGCCAGGTTAACGTTGGATCGGATACCGCGCCACTTCCGCGGCTTGCAATACAGTCAAACACTCTAACCACCGCCAGCAAATCGCTTTGCACAACAAAAATCGGTGCACTTGTGCACCCTACGCCTGTGGCAAAGAATGTTTGTTTTTCTTCAGAATTCGTTTGACTAGTACTCCGTTCCGCCAATTAGCTTACAAATGAAATCGATGGATTCGCCTGCCAGGCTAGGCGCAAACCGCAGTCATAGCCGTAGCTATGGCGAGGATTTGCAACAACGCATGACAGGCGAAGGCGCGATTTCATGTAAGCGGTTTGGCGGAACGGAGTACTAGAAACACAGTTCATGGCGAGGTCCAACGGACTGAGGTTATCCAAACGCTTTTCAAGAACAATGTATCGCCGCAATGCATATGGCGTTGAAGAAATAGGCCTAAAACGGGAATTTCAAAACAGCGCGCTCGGTTTACGCAACAAACTGATATCCCACCTTAACTACAAAGCGCATGGATGTATTGATGGAATTCCGATTTTTGAATGACTGTCAAACTATGTGTATATATTTCGATCCGGAACGACTCCTCGACTGAATTTCCAGTGCCGCAGTGATGGCATAACAATCACTTCGTAGCTGAATCTTTGCGGACGATAGATAAATCCATTCTGATCCTTCATTTCATTCTAGTTTGATGCATACTATTGTGGATAAACTATCTTATAAAGATCATAGAATTTGTGGATAACTTGGATAAAAACCCATAACAAAAATTTGTTCACATTTTATCCACAGCACATACTTAACTTATACAGTTCAAAAATTATTTCTAACTTGATGATATCAAGAATAATTTTAAGTTATCCCGTATTTAATCGTTTATTATTACTATTATTTTCTTTTTATTAGATGAAATTAACTATAACTGATAAAGACTTGCTGCTTAAACCCCTGCAAGTGGTAAGCGGTATTGTGGAACGCAGGCATACGCTGCCTATTCTCTCCAATGTGTTAATTGAAATCGGCAACGGGAAACTGACCTATGTCACGACCGACTTAGAAATCGAAGCCGAAGCCGTTCGCTATAGTCCCGACTTTGAAAACCAGGAAATCCTGAGAACGACTGTTTCTGTCAGAAAATTTCTGGACATATTGCGTGCATTACCTACTGATACCCATGTTGAACTGACAAAATCGGAAAACCGTTTGCAAATTGTTTCGGGTAAAAGCCGTTTCAATCTACAACTGCTTCCCGCCGAGGATTTTCCGCGTATGATCAAAGAAGATGAGCCCGACGGGATCAGTTACACCCTGACACAACAGGTTTTCAAAAAACATCTACAACGCGTACAGCATGCGATGGCGCAGCAGGATCTCCGTTATTATTTGAATGGACTACTATTGTTAATTGAACAAGATCGGTTAACGATGGTTGCTACTGATACCCATCGTTTGGCACTGACATCCATTCCTCTGGAAAATACGTTTGAAGCCTCCGAGACCATCGTCCCGCGCAAAACCATCCTGGAATTGGCCAGACAGCTGGAAGACAGTGAAAAACCGGTAACAATCGAAGTATTTCCCAAAAAAATCTGCTTCCGTTTCTCGGATGCCGTGCTGATATCCAAGGTTATTGCTGGAAAATTTATTGATTTCAGTAATGCCCTGCCGGAAGACAGAACCTTTCAGTTCAGTGTCAACCGGCTAAAATTGCTGCATGCATTACAACGGATCGCAATTATTTCCAGTACCAACGATTTGTTCCGAAGCGTTCGCCTGAATATCGCAAATAACAAAATATCCATTTCAGCCCGAAATAACGAACAAGAAGAAGCACAGGAAGAAGTTGAAATCGATTACGATCAGGAAGCCATCGATGCCAGTTTTAATATCGTCTATTTGATTGAAGTGTTAAACAATCTGGATAGCGACAACCTCACATGCTCATTTGAAAGTCTGCGAAGTGGTATATTGATCACGCTTCCTGATGATGAACGGTTCAAACATATCTTGATGCCGATGCGCGAGTAAAACCAAATAGGTACTTGTCAAGAAACCGTTTCTCCACAATTTTTAAAAAAGTGACGCCACGTAATGAATGATAATTCCAGCTCTGCCAAAAGAAATGATGGCAACACACGCGAATACGACTCGGACAGCATCAAAATCCTGAAAGGACTGGATGCTGTCCGCAAACGGCCCGGTATGTATATCGGTGATACCAGCGACGGTACAGGTTTGCATCACATGGTGTTTGAAGTTGTCGATAACGCTATCGACGAAGCACTGGCAGGTTATTGCAATGATATTTCTGTCATTATTCATCCCGATAACTCTGTCAGCATTCTTGACAATGGCCGTGGAATTCCGACCGGTATCAAGCAAGACGATGAATTCAAGCGTTCCGCGGCCGAAATCGTCATGACAGAACTGCATGCCGGCGGCAAATTTGATGACAATTCCTACAAGGTATCCGGTGGGCTACATGGCGTGGGGGTTTCGGTAGTCAATGCCTTATCAGAATGGTTGCGTCTAACGATCCGCCGAGATGGAAACGTTCATCAAATGGAATTTCGGGCAGGGGTGCCGGTGGCACCACTCAAGGTTACCGGCCATACCGAAAAACATGGGACAGAAGTACATTTCCTCGCCAGCAAGGCTATTTTTGGCGATATTACCTATCACTACGACATCTTCGCCAAACGACTGCGAGAGTTGTCTTTTTTGAATCACGGCATCAAGATCAAGCTGATTGACCAACGGACAGACAAAGAAGAAGCCTTTGCTTTCACGGGCGGCATTCGCAATTTCGTCGAATATATCAATCGAAGCAAGACGATTCTTCATCCTGCCATTTTCTATGCCAAAAGCAGCAAAGACAATATCATCATCGAGATCGCGATGCAGTGGAATGACAGCTATGCTGAACAAGTCCTATGCTTTACCAACAATATTCCGCAAAAAGATGGCGGCACCCATTTGACAGGGTTGCGTGCGGCCATGACGCGTACGCTCAACAACTATATCGAAAAAAACGAATTAGCTAAAAAAGCCAAAGTGGATACCGCCGGCGATGATATGCGCGAAGGGCTGGCATGCGTGCTCTCGGTCAAGCTGTTTGAACCCAAATTTTCTTCACAAACCAAGGAAAAACTGGTGTCGTCAGAGGTCCGGCCAGTTGTCGAAGAAATCGTTTCCCAGAAATTATCGGATTTCCTGCTCGAAAACCCCAACGACGCCAAAATGATTTGCAACAAAATCATCGAAGCGGCCAGAGCGCGTGAGGCGGCCCGCAAGGCACGCGAATTGACGCGCCGCAAAGGGGTATTGGACAGCATGGGGTTGCCGGGAAAACTGGCGGACTGTCAGGAAAAAGATCCAAAGTTATGCGAACTTTACCTGGTGGAAGGGGATTCGGCTGGCGGTTCAGCCAAGCAGGGACGGGATCGTCGCTTTCAGGCGATCATGCCACTTAAGGGAAAAATACTGAATGTCGAAAAATCACGTTTTGATAAGCTGATTTCCTCTCAGGAGATTATCGCTCTCATCACTGCTTTGGGTACAGGTATCGGTAAAGACGAATACAATCCCGACAAGCTGCGCTATCACCGCATCATCATCATGACCGATGCGGATGTGGACGGTTCACATATCCGCACCTTGCTTCTGACTTTCTTTTACCGGCAAATGCCCGAGCTGATCGAACGCGGGCACATATATATCGCCCAGCCTCCGCTTTATAAAATCAAACATGGCAAGCAGGAGCGTTACCTCAAGGATGATTATGAGTTGAAACGTCATATGCTTGGCCTGGCGCTGACGGATGCGGAACTTTTTCCAGGCATGGACAAACCGCCGCTGATTGGCGAAACCCTGGCGAAAATTGCGGATGAATACCTGCTCGCCGAAGCCGTGATCGAACGAATGAGCCGCCTGATCGACCATAAAGTCATGCATGCCTTGCTCAAACAACCAGATCTTGATTTGAGCACCGAAACCAGTGCGCAAGCGAGTGCTGCCAGCTTGTCCGCTTTACTGGTTGATGTTGAAGTGGGCGCAGATTACGATGAGGATTTCGAACGCTACCGTCTCAAAATCATGCGCATGCAGCATGGCAATGTCCATGTCAGTTATCTGGACGAGGACTTTTTGCTCAGCGGGGATTTTGCTCAGATCAAACAGGCGGCGCAAGTTCTCCATGGTTTGATTGGTGAGGGCGCTCTGGTCAAGCGCGGTGACCATCAGACTGCCATCCATGAATTCAAGGAAGCTTTGGAATGGTTGCTGGAAGAGGCAAAGAAAGGAATTTCCATCCAGCGCTACAAAGGATTGGGTGAAATGAATCCGGATCAACTATGGGAAACGACTATGGATCCGAATAATCGCCGCTTGCTGCGTGCTCAAATTGAAGACAGTATTTTGACCGATGAAATCTTCACGACCCTGATGGGTGACGTAGTTGAACCCAGGCGGGCGTTTATCGAAAACAACGCTCTACGGGCCAGAAATATCGACATATAGGCAGACAGTGGCATGGGACGGGTTTTCTGAACCGGTCAAGAACAACCCGCATGAGTGTTCGCGGAACGTTCACAGGAATGGTTCTGTCACATAGGGCGACTGACAGATGTCAGTGTTAATTTCTTGTTTGCCTGATTGATATGCTTACCGAATCTACTAATCAAACAGATCGTACTCAAATCAATATTCATGTACTGCAGTTGCATCACTCGCCGGTCATGCGCTGGTTGTACTTAAGTATTGGCATGAGCGCATTGGTGGCGGGAATATTGGGGATATTTCTGCCAATATTGCCCACCACGCCGTTTATTTTGCTGGCCGCTGCATGCTTTGCGCGAAGTTCGAAGCGTTTTCACGATTTCCTGCTCAACCACCGGATTGCCGGGCCCATCATTCGCGAATGGTGCGAGTATCGCAGCATGCCGCGCCAAGCCAAGCGTTGGGCATATTTATTAATGTCCCTGTCCTTTGGAAGTTCCATTCTGATCGTGCCTTCCTTGTGGCTCAAGGGTATGTTGCTATCGATTGCAATAGTATTGGCGATTTTGATCTGGCGTGTACCCGTCAGGGATCAGGCCGCAAACCCTCGGCAAAAAGTGCCATAATAACGGCCCCCGTGAATGAAACAAGAACAATAAAATTGTAATCGTATGAGCTTATTGCTGGTCGTATTTTTCCCTTTTTTTGCCGCGCCCTTTGCCGCAGCAATTTCCAGACTGGGTCGATTGCACGCTGCCTGGCTGGCAGGCGTCACCAGTATAGGTGCGCTCTTCTTATTGCTTCCGGAAGCGCTGGCCGTTTTTGCTGGAGAAAGCATTATTTACCAGCTGGAATGGATACCGATGCTGGGCATGAATTTGTCCTTCCGGCTGGATGGACTGGGATTGTTGTTTGCCCTGCTGATTCTTGGAATCGGTTTACTGATCGTGCTTTATGCACGTTATTATCTGTCCGCACAGGACGATATGGGGCGGTTTTACGCTTATCTGCTGTTGTTTATGGGATCGATGCTGGGTATCGTGTTGTCAGAAAACGTTATCCAGCTGCTGATATTCTGGGAATCGACCAGCTTGTCCTCATTCTTGCTGATCAGTTATTGGCAACATCGGCAGGAATCCCGCAGTGGGGCGCGCATGGCATTGGCCATCACGGGCGCGGGCGGGTTGGCCTTGCTGGGGGGATTTCTGCTGCTGGGAGAGATCGTTGGCAGCTATGAATTGACGTCCATACTGGAATCGGGCGAGATCATTCGTTCCCACCCGCTCTATTTTCCGATGCTGATACTGGTTTTGTTGGGGGCCTTTACCAAATCGGCACAATTCCCTTTTCATTTCTGGTTACCCAATGCGATGGCAGCGCCTACGCCGGTCTCCGCCTATCTCCATTCAGCGACGATGGTCAAGGCCGGCGTTTTCCTGCTGGCCAGGCTGTTTCCAGCCCTGTCCGGTACACCGGAATGGTTCTGGCTGGTCAGTGTCACCGGCCTGATCACATTGCTTTCAGGCGCGTATATCGCTTTATGGAAACATGATCTCAAAGGATTGCTGGCCTATTCAACCATCAGTCATCTGGGATTGATCACGCTGTTATTCGGTATCGGCACGCCCTTGGCAGCCGTTGCGGGCGTATTTCATATCATCAATCATGCGACTTTCAAGGCTTCTCTCTTCATGGCAGCGGGGATTATCGACCACGAAGCCGGTACGCGTGACATGCGGCGGCTCAGGGGATTATGGGAATTCATGCCTTATACCGCAACCTTGGCCATGGTGGCCGCTGCTGCCATGGCAGGGGTGCCGTTGTTGAACGGCTTTCTCTCCAAGGAGATGTTTTTTGCGGAAACATTGCACGATATCAATTTGCCGTGGGGATGGCTGCTTCCGACGGGTGCAACACTGGCCGGTATATTCGCGGTAGCTTATTCCTGGCGTTTCATTCATAACGTATTTTTCAATGGACCGCCCACTAATTTGCCAAAAACACCTCACGAACCACCGCGCTGGATGAAAGTCCCAGTGGAAATCCTGGTGGTGTTATGTCTGGTAGTGGGGATAGTGCCCAATCTGACCGTCGCCCCCTTGCTGGCCGTTGCAGCCAGCGGCGTGTTGCAGGCGCCCTTGCCCGAATATACACTCTCCATCTGGCATGGATTGAACCCGGCTTTCTGGATGAGTCTGATTGCGTTGATAGGCGGTGTGCTGGTTTATCATTTTTTCAGCTTCTTTTTTGCGCTGCGGCAAAGCTCGGGTGAGTGGCCGGCGATGAAAACCCTCTACAATATTGTTCTGAATAAACTATTTAATTTGGCAGAAGGCGTTACCCGTTTTCTGCATACCGATTCTCTGCAAAGGATGGTATGGGTGCTGGTTGTATTTGCCTTGATACTGGGAATAGGTGGATTGATCGGCGAGCCATTCGCGTTCACTGGTGAACGCGCCCTGCTGCCAGTGGATGGCGTGAGTCTGCTGGTTGCGAGCATCATTGTGCTCGCCGCGGTCGGTACTGCGGTCTTGCATCAGCAACGGTTGGTCGCATTGATCATGATCGGTGTAGTCGGGTTGGGTGTGGCATTGATTTTTGCTAAATTTTCGGCCCCTGATTTGGCACTGACCCAGTTATCCGTGGAATTTGTCACGATCGTGCTGATGCTGCTGGCACTTTATTTCTTGCCGCAGTTTACACCAGGCGAATCCAAAAACTGGCTGCGCGCGCGGGATGGTTTGCTGGCCTTGGGCGCTGGCGGCGGCATGGCATTGCTGACCTGGGCGGTTTTGACCCGGCCCTATGCTACGATTGCAGAATATTTCCTGGCAGAGAGCGTACCTGGGGGGGGCGGGCATAACGTTGTCAATGTGATTCTGGTCGATTTTCGTGGATATGATACCTTGGGTGAAATTACCGTGATGGCGTTGGCAGGGCTGGGCATTTACGCCATGCTCGAGGGATTGAAGCTGAAAGGCTCGGTAGCAGATTTCAAGGCGAATCAATGGGATGAGGATAAGCATCCGGTGATCATGGGATCCTTGACACGTCTGCTGCTTCCACTTGCCCTGCTGGTTTCCATATTTATTTTTTTACGTGGACATAATCTACCTGGAGGAGGGTTTATCGCAGGGCTCATTACGGCCGTGGCGCTGATCATGCAGTACTTGGCGCAAGGCACTACTTGGACCCAGGCGCGCATCCCGTTCGATATGCAAACCATGATTGCCGCAGGACTGCTGATTGCGGCAACCACCGGCCTGGCCAGCTGGTTTTTCGCCCATCCATTCCTGACTTCCACTTTCAGTCACTTGCATTTGCCCCTGGTAGGGGAATTTGAACTGGCTTCGGCCATGGCTTTCGATCTGGGAGTGTTTTTGGTTGTCGTGGGTGTGACCGTGTTGATCATTGTCAACCTGGGTTTAATCCATACTGACAGCCATTCTTCAATTCCGACCCGCAATAAAATACGCTGATGGAAGCGATAATCTCTCTCATAATTGGGGTGCTGACCGCCTGCGGTGTGTATCTTTCGCTGCGTGGACGCACCTTCCCGGTCGTTTTAGGCCTGACATTACTTTCCTACGCTGCCAATTTGTTCCTGTTGGTTATGGGTAGGCTCACGATCGGTGCGCCGCCCATCATCACCGAAACGGCTGACGGCTATGCCGATCCGATCCCACAAGCGCTGGTTCTCACGGCGATCGTGATCAGCTTCGCCATGACGGCATTCGTGATCGTGCTGGCGCTCAAGACCTTCAAGGAAATGGGTAACGATCATGTCGATGGAATCCACAAACCATGACGACACATCTGGTCATTACCTCGGTTTTACTGCCGTTGTTAACCGGCGTGGGATTACTCTTGCTGCGCCAACAGCCTCCTCTCCTGCAGCGGGGAGTGAGCATCGGTTCGGTATTTATTCAGGTTATCCTGGCGTGCCAACTGCTCGCACTGGTCAATCAGGGTGATATTCTCACTTATGCTCTCGGTAATTGGCCCGTGCCGTTTGGCATCGTGCTGGTGGCCGATCGGCTGGCCATCTGGATGTTATTGATCACAGCGTTGATTGCGTTGTTTTCCCTGCTGTATGCCTTGCTCGATGTCGATAAGGCTGGCCGGCATTTCCATGTGCTGTTTCAATTGCAGTTATTCGGCCTGAATGGCGCTTTTCTGACTGGAGATTTGTTTAACCTGTTCGTGTTTTTCGAAATTCTGCTGATCGCGTCCTACAGCTTGTTGCTGCATGGCGGCGGACGATTGCGCACCAAGGCGGGTTTGCATTTTGTGGTGATCAATCTGGTCGGCTCAACCTTGTTCCTGTTCGCGGTCGGCATGCTCTACGGCATCCTGGGAACACTCAACATGGCTGATTTGGCCCTCAAGGTGACCGCTATGCCGGCTGAACATGTGCCGTTGATCAAGGTGGCAGGGTTGATGCTGTTTGGTGTATTTGCACTGAAAGCGGCGCTGATTCCACTTTATTTATGGCTGCCGAACGCTTACGCACAGACTTCGGCGCCGGTTGCGGCCTTGTTCGCGATCATGACCAAGGTCGGTGCCTACAGTATATTGCGCGTGTATACCCTCATTTTTGGGGCCCAGGCAGGGTTGGCGGCTAACCTGATTGAGCCGTGGTTGCTCCCGTTGGCGTTGCTGACACTGGTGATCGGAATGCTCGGGGTCATCGCCAGCACAGGTTTACGTCAACAGGCAGCTTATCTGGTAATCGCTTCGGTCGGCACCCTGTTGACTGCCATCGGCTTGAATACGCAGGCTGGTATTGTGGCAGGCTTGTATTACCTGCCGCACTCTACGTTCGCCGCGGCCGCATGCTTTTTGCTGGCGAATACCATCGCAGTCCGGCGGGGCGAGTTTATTGACCGTTTTGAATCCGGTCCACCCATCCCGCATGCGCGCTTGATAGGCGGATTGTTTTTCGTGACAGCCGTTCTTCTGGCGGGATTACCGCCATTGTCCGGCTTTATCGGCAAATTCATGATACTGAAGGCTGCCTTGGCACATTTGCAGCTGGTCTGGATTATGGGGATCGTACTGACGACCAGTTTGCTTGCGCTGATAGCATTGGCCCGCAGCGGCAGTCTGCTGTTCTATAAAGTGCAGACGGTACAGGGCCAGGCCGGCTCTGCCATACCTGCCCCGATTACACGGGAAGTGTTGCCGATTGCTGGTTTATTGGCACTCTGTGTGGTGTTGGTGGCTTGGGCTGGACCGGTTACCGGATTTCTCCAGCTGACCGCCGAGCAATTGCTGGAGCCGTCTTTCTATATACAGGCAGTCATGACCCTGGAGAAAACACCCTGATGCGACGCTTATTGCCCCATCCCTTGCTGACACCGGTTTTGACCATGATCTGGTTATTGCTGGTCAATAGCCTGGAAGCCGGTCAAATCGTACTCGGCTTGTTTCTTGGCTGGGTATTGCCGATGCTGACGCTGCAGTTCTGGCCGGAACAGGTGAGGATATACAAGCCGTTGCTGCTGATACGTTTCCTGGGTATTTTCCTGCTGGATATCGTGCTGGCGAATTTTACCGTTGCGCGTTTGATTCTGGGCAGGCCGGAGCGATTGCAACCGGTTTTTGTCAATATTCCGTTGGATGTCAAATCCGATCTGGCAATCAGTTTTCTGGCCAATGTCATTTCCTTGACGCCGGGCACGGTCTCGTCCCGCGTTTCTCCCGATCATCGCTACCTGCTCGTGCATGCGCTGAATGAGACCGATACCGAAGCGCTGGTGGCAACGATCAAATCACGTTATGAAGCCCCGTTGAAGGAGATATTTGAACCATGTTGAATATAGCCGTGGTGATTGCACTCACCCTGATGAGCGCGGCAGTGGCGCTCAGTTTCTGGCGTCTGCTGCGTGGCCCGAGTCTGCCCGATCGCATTCTGGCACTGGATACGCTGTATGTGAATACCATTGCGTTGCTGATCCTGCTCGGGATACATTTGACCAGTCCATTATATTTTGAAGCGGCGCTGCTGATTGCTGTCATGGGTTTTGTCGGCACGGTGGCTGCCTGCAAATATTTGCTGCGCGGTGACATCATAGAATAGATTATGCTGGAATTTCTTATTTCACTGTTGATTGTGACGGGTGCCGTGTTCGCGTTTATCGGTTCCCTGGGTCTGGCCCGTCTCAAGGATTTCTATACCCGCCTGCATGGTCCGACCAAAGCGACCACCTTGGGAGTGGGCTGCTTGTTAATCGCATCGGCCTTGCATTTCAGCATTATCGAACAAAGCGTCAGTTTGCATGAAGTGTTGGTGACTTTGTTTTTGTTCATGACTGCTCCAGTAAGTGCCCATATGCTGGCCAAGGCGGCGCTTCATCTCGGGCTGAAATCGCTGGCGAAACAGCCCGATGCAACAATGGCCACCGGTTCCATCGCACCCGAACACAAGCAAACCAGGCAATAGTCAGATCCAGACGTGGAAAAAGTTCGCTTGTCCAAGCTGATGGCTAACAAAGGATTGTGTTCGCGCCGGGAGGCGGATCGTTATATCGAACAAGGTTGGGTCTGCGTGGATGGCCAGCCGGTGAGTGAGCTCGGCACCAAGATCCATTCTTCACAAACGATTACCCTTAATCATGCTGCAATGACCAAGCAAAACCAGCTGGTCACCATTTTACTCAACAAGCCCATAGGCTATGTATCGGGGCAGCCAGAACCGGGTTACCGGCCGGCTGCCGGTCTCATCAGTGCCGCATCGCGTTATTCCCTCGACCGTTCTCCACTACACTTCAGCCGGCAGCATCTCAAGCACCTGGCACCGGCCGGGCGGCTGGATATCGATTCGCAAGGGTTGCTGGTATTGACTCAGGATGGCCGAGTCGCCCGCCAATTGATCGGCGAGCATTCCCAGATCGAAAAGGAATATCTGGTAAGAGTGGCCGGTAACCTTACCGCGGAAGGCTTGGCTTTGCTCAATCATGGTTTACAGCTCGATGGCCGGCCGCTCAAGCCAGCGAAGGTCAGCCGCTTGAACCGCGATCAATTACGGTTTGTGTTGCGGGAAGGAAAAAAACGCCAGATCCGGCGCATGTGCGAGCTGGTGGGTTTGCAAGTGACTGGACTCAAGCGCGTCCGTATCGGCCAGGTCAGATTGGCTGATTTACCCGAAGGTAAATGGCGTTATTTGGGTCAGGAGGAATCGTTCACGTGATCTGCAGATGCGATAGGTGCGGTCACTGTGAAGTGTCCGGGCGGATTGTGAGTTGCATGCCATGAGCCAGACATTTGCCGATAAGTTGATCCTCTGGCAGCTCGAGCATGGGCGGCATGGGCTGCCCTGGCAGGGCACCAGCGATCCTTATGCGATCTGGGTATCAGAAGTGATGTTGCAACAAACGCAAGTGTTGACAGTCATTCCTTATTATCAGCAGTTTATGCGAGCGTTTCCGGATGTGTCATCTTTGGCCCAAGCACCGCTTGAGAGGGTGCTTGCCTTATGGAGCGGTCTGGGCTATTACTCGCGCGCTCGTCACTTGCACCGTTCTGCCCAGCTGCTGCTGGATGACTATGGTGGTGAATTTCCCTATGACAGGACTGCGCTGCAACGGCTGCCTGGGATAGGCCGTTCGACTGCTGCGGCGATTGCCGCGTTTGCATTTGGTGAGTGTTGCACCATTCTTGATGGCAATGTCAAGCGGATACTTGCGCGTTTTTTTGGTATTCGCGGCTATCCGGGGGAACGCGCGACCGAAGCGCAGCTATGGCAAATGGCGGAGCGGCTGTTGCCGCAGGGACCTGACAGCAAAACGATGGCGAGCTATACCCAGGCGCTCATGGACTTGGGTGCGCTGGTATGTGTGCGTGCCCGGCCGCGTTGTCAACTTTGCCCATTGCAATCCGATTGCGTTGCTTACAAGCATGATCAGACTGCGGTGTTGCCAATGCCCAAATCGAGGAAGCCATTGCTTGTCAAAGAAGCTGCGCATTTGATTGTCATCGATCACAATCGGATTTTTCTTGAAAAGCGGCCGCCATCCGGTATTTGGGGAGGATTATGGTGTTTTCCTGAATTGGCGCTCGGTCAGGACAGCATCGATTATTGCGCGCACAAAATCAATATGTGTGTTTCGAAAATCACCGAACTGCCATGTTTGAATCATGGTTTTACGCATTTTAAACTGTGCATTTATCCTCAGCTTCTGCGGCTCGTTATGCCCGCTCCATCATGCGCAGCGTCCGATCGAACCTGGGTTACCATTGAAGAGGCGAGGCAGCTCGCCATCCCCGTCCCCGTCAAAAAACTATTATCGATGACTGAAACGGCATTTCGTTCTTGCAATCATGCCTCACAGTAGCGCTCATCAGGATTGGAAGCAGCAGCAGCGTATACGCTTACGTGAATTGCGCCGGCAAATAACGGAAGCACAACGCAGCCGCTGGAGTGCATCTATCACGAATGCGCTCACACAAGGTTTTCCGATGTTGGCTCGCCGGCGAATAGGCTTTTATTGGCCGCATAAGGGTGAATATGATCCTTTACCCGTCATGCACTTTTTTAGAATTCAAGGTGCTCAGCTCGCTTTGCCGGAAGTCGTTGGACAATGTCAGCCGCTTAGGTTCATCGAATGGTGGCCCGGGGCGCCCATGAAAAAGGATGCGTATGGCATACAAGTGCCGGACAATACCAATGAAATACCAATAAATGCCGTGATCATTCCAATTCTTGGATTTGACGGACAGGGCTATCGGCTCGGCTATGGCAGTGGTTATTTCGATCGCACGCTGGCCGCCATGAATCCACGCCCACTGAGTATTGGTGTGGCGTTTGAGATTCTCAGGCTGCCGACTATACATCCGCAACAATATGATATTCCAATGGATTATGTTGTAACCGAGCAGTCTATTTTTTTCCGCACCGACAATGGCCTGCAGCCGTTATCGATAGCGGATTGTGCGCTCAGAAATGCCGCAGGGTAAACCCTCCTCGCGCCACAACGGCAGGCGAATGCAAACCCCCCCTTAAAGACCGATGTTGTGCTATTCAGGGTCGCCCCAGCGCGGCATCAGGCTATGTGCGATGCTGAGATGATCGAGTATGCGTGCGACAACGAAATCAACGATATCCTGAATGGTCTGGGGGTGGTGATAAAACCCAGGATTGGGAGGAAGAATAACCGCACCGCACTGCGCCAGTTTCAGCATGTTTTCCAGATGAATGATGGAAAAGGGCATTTCGCGGGGTACGATGACCAGCTTGCGCTGCTCTTTTAACATCACGTCAGCAGCGCGTTCGATCAACTTTTGGCTTTGTCCGGTTGCCACTGCCGACAAAGTACCCATGGTACAGGGACAGATCACCATCGCATCGGCTGGATTGGAGCCGGATGCAACCGGCGCAAACCATTCTTCCCGGCCAAATACCTTGAGCAATCCTGGTTCAGCCTTGAAATATCCGGTCAAAAACGCTTCAGCTTCCTTGGGGCGGGAAGACAATGTCAGCCCCATTTCCTGTTGCGCGACGATTTGGGCAGCCTGTGAATATAGCAGATAGATCCTGTGCCGCTGTTGCAGCAAAATTTCCAGTAAGCGGATGCCATAGGGCATGCCAGATGCGCCCGTCATGGCAACGGTGATGATTTTGGCTGGATGACTCATGGCTCAGTGGGTGAAGGGCTGTCCATACTGGAACAAGCTGCCGGTTGTGAGGGTCATCGCCTGAACTTAATCTTTGGGGTCATCAAAATGTTCGGCGACATTTCCGGCCATTTCCAGCTCATGCCGGCGCACGAATTCCTGAGTGCTGTCGATTCCTCGCAGCTGCAAAATATAGTTGCGGACAGCGGCCTCGACCAGTACCGCCAGATTGCGGCCGGCTGCTACCGGAATGGTGACTTTGCGGATGCGGACATTTAGGATTTCCTCGTCGAGGTTGCTCAAAGGCAGGCGCTCAAAGGTATTGACAAGGTCGCCAGCCGTTTTCTCCAGGTGCACGATCAGTTTTATGTTCTTGCGGCGGCGGACTGCTGTTTCGCCGAAAATAGTCCGGATATTCAACATTCCCAGACCACGCACTTCGATATAGTCCCGAAGCAGCGGCGGGCAAAAGCCTTCGAGTGTTTCCGGACCGATCCGGTGTAATTCAACGACATCATCCGCAACCAACCCATGTCCACGACTGATCAGCTCCAAAGCTAACTCGCTCTTGCCGACCCCGCTTTCTCCCGTGATCATGATACCCATCCCGAGTACATCCAGAAATACCCCATGCCGGCTGATAACCGGCGCCAGAACTCTTACAAGATAGGAATGCAGGATCCAGACAACTTCCGTGCTTTTACTGCTGGAACGAATCAGCGGTGTACGGGTTTGGTTTGCGAACGTTGCAACCCTGTCCGGCACAGGCGCATCATCGGCCACGATCAGGCAGCTCAGATCGCTGTCCGCGAGGCGTTGCAGTGCTTTCTCCAGGGAAGAGGCATCAAGCTGATTGAGATCATTGACTGAAGCATGGCTGAGCACTTGTACCCAGTTGGGGTGAATCAAGTTGAAATGGCCGATTAAGCCCTGGGGGGATGCGGCGATAAGATGGTCATCAATGAGTTTATGGACGGCACCAGGTGGTGTGAGCCACTGTAGGCCGAGTTTCTCCTCATTATCCTCGAACAGTTGCGCAACGTTAACTTGAGACATGTTCGGGTGCCCAGTCAGAGATGAGCTGATGAATCTCTTTAGCGTCCCTGCTATGCAGCAATCTTTCGCGAAAACTTTTATTGCTGAACATTTGCGCCAGTTCGCTCAGGATGAGCAGGTGCTGATCCGTTGCCTTCTCTGGTACCAGCAAGATACAGGCGATATTGACCGGCAGGCCGTCCGGTGCATCAAAAGGGATGGCTTCCTTCATTCTGACCAGCACTACGGCTGCTTCGCGTAATCCCTTAATTCTGCCATGAGGAATGGCGACGCCTTGCCCAAGTCCGGTCGATCCGAGTTTTTCACGCGCAAACAAGCTGTCGAAAACCTGGCTGCGTGCTACATGTAGGGTGTTTTCAAACAATAACCCGGCTTGTTCAAACACGCGTTTTTTACTGGCCACATCCAGATCAACGATGACGTTGGATTCCGGCAATAATTGGGAAATGAGATTCATAAATATTCAGGTCACTTAAGGAAATTCAAAGGCGTATCACTGTTGATGAAGGTAGGATTCGCTGCATCTCTTCCATTGGTAAGTAGATGGATTCTGATTCATTCAGGGAGTTCCTGCCCGGGACCTGATGACATCATCTGCAACCCGCCTCGGGTTTTACCGTTCGATCATACGTTTAAATCGTTCGAGTAGTGGTTGACAGACCCTGACAGGAACAGCCAGATATTATTCAGGTTCCTTAATTTCCTGATCTTTCAGTCCACCATGATTGTTGCGACGAGCTATATTTTTTTCCTTGTATTTAAGAATCTGGCGATCGAGTTTGTCTACCAGGCTATCGATCGAGGCATACATGTCGGGACCGTCGGCCTCGACGAAAATATCCTTGCCCCTGACATGAATCGTCGCCTCAGCCTTTTGATTGAGTTTCTCCACCGACAGAATGACGCTGATATCGATGACATGATCAAAATGGCGCGTAATTTTGTCAATTTTGGAAAGTACATATTCGCGCATTGCCGGAGTGATGTCGACATGATTACCTGTGAGATTTAAATTCATTCTTTCTCCTTATTTTAGAGGATCGGTTTTAAGATAACCTAGGAGGCTGTCCGAGAATAGACTGATCTACTGCGGACGAGCCTGATTGGCCGGATTTTACGATCCTTTTCGTTAAATAGAACGACTATTCGCCTCAAATGATCGAAAAATCCCACTCAACCAGCCTCGCCCTCGCTACGATCGCTATTCTCGGACAGCCTCCTAGAGTGCCTTGCGTAAATTAGTCGGGGGAATATGCATGAACTCCCGATATTTTGCAACCGTGCGGCGGGCGACCACGATGCCCTGTTGAGCGAGTATCCGCGAGATCTGGCCATCATTGAGTGGCTTTCTCTGATCTTCGTTCTGTATCAATTGTTTAATTAAGCCACGTATGGCGATAGCTGAACAGGTCTCGCCGGATTCCGTGCTGACATGGCTGCCAAAAAAGTACTTGAGTTCGAAGATACCATGGGGGGTTCGCATAAATTTCTGATTGGTGACACGGGAAATGGTTGATTCATGTAAACCCAAAGTTTCTGCGATTTCACGCATGACCAGCGGCCGAATGGCTATTTCACCATGTTCCAGGAATGCTTGCTGCCGGTTGACGATTGCCTGGCTGACCCGGAGTATGGTCTCAAGCCGTTGATGGATGTTTCTGATGAGCCAGCGTGCCTCTTTCAACTGGCCCATTAAAGGCTGAGTCGTCTCGTCCCGGTGATGTTTCAGGATGCGCGCATATAAATGGTTGATGTGGATGCGCGGGACCGAATCCGGGTTGAGCCGCACGGCCCAGTTGTTGTTGAGTTTGGCCACAATCACATCGGGTGTGATGTAGCGCGCCGTGCTTGTATTGAAACATGCGCCTGGCCTAGGATTCAGCCGTGTAATCAGCTGCTGGATCGATTGCAGGCAGGTCTCGTCACAGTCCAAAACTTTTTTGAGCTGGCGAAAGTTCTTGGCCGCGAGGCTTTCGAGGTGTTCACTGACCAGTTCGAGCGCCTCTTTGCGGAAAGGCGTATTTTCAGGCAGCGCGTGCAGCTGCAGCATCAGGCATTCTTTGAGGTCGCGCGCGCCCACTCCCGGTGGATCGAGTTGCTGGACATATTCGAGCGCTGCCTGCCAATCCTCAATACCGATTCCCAGTTCAGCCTCAAGCATATGGGTTAGCTCATCCAGATCCTGGGTCAGATAGCCCTCTTCATCCAGGCTGTCGATCAATAAACCGGCAATTTTCTTCTTTCGTTCAGACAGCTGACTTAAACTGATTTGCAGCAAAAGGTGTTCCCGCAGACTGGTGGGTTTTGCTGCCAGTTGTGAAAAATCCGAGTCACCTTCTTCATCATCAGCCATATCGAAACGGGGTTCCTGACTGCTATACGCCTGTTCATCGAGCTGATCGATCAAAGTGTCGGTATTCTCACTCATGGCGGGCGTATCGGGCGATGCAGCAGAATCGGAGGAAAGCATCGAAGTGAAACTATCCAAAAAATTGCCGGCTTCGAACTCGTCACGGACGTTTCCGTCATCAAATTCCAACAACGGGTTTTCCTGCACGATCTGAGCGATTTCCTGGCTGAGCTCAAGCGTTGACAACTGCAACAATCGAATCGACTGCTGCAGTTGCGGGGTCAGCGTAAGACCAGTAGACAGTTTGAGCTGAAGAGCAGGTTTCGTATTCATGAAAAACAGTCAAGCTCCTGAATGTGAAAGCATTTCCACTTGTCAAAGCCGGAAATTTTCTCCTAAATAGACTTCCCGGACACGCGCATCGGCGATGAGTGCATTGGGTTCGCCGCTGGAAAGCACGGTCCCGTTGCTGATGATATAGGCACGATCACAAATTCCCAGTGTTTCCCGTACATTGTGATCGGTGATCAAGACACCGATGCCGCGCGTCTTGAGGAACCGGATGACCCGCTGAATATCGATGACAGCGATTGGATCCACCCCCGCAAAAGGTTCATCAAGCAAAATAAAGCTCGGCTGGGAAGCCAGCGCCCGGGCAATTTCCACGCGCCGTCGCTCCCCGCCCGATAAACTGATGCCGCTGCTTTCTCGTAAATGACTGATGTGCAGATCATGCAACAAATTATCCAGTTGCTGTTGGATATCTTCTTTTTTCAGGCGTTGCAATTCCAGAACTGCCAGAATATTGTCTTCGACGGAAAGTCGGCGAAAAACAGAAGCTTCCTGGGGGAGATAACTCAAACCCAAGTGTGCGCGCTTATGGATCGGCAATAGGCTCAGATTATGCTCGTTCAGGAATATTTCGCCCCCATTGACGGGCACCAATCCGACCACCATGTAAAAACAAGTGGTTTTACCGGCCCCATTGGGACCGAGCAGGCCGACTACTTCTCCGCTACGGACGGAGAAGGATACATCAATTACCACCTTGCGCGATTTGTAGCTTTTTTGCAGATTTTCGGCTCTCAGTTCATTCATGCATCACCTGGTTTGGCTTCGGCGCGCGCCTAGGAGGCTGTCCGAGAATAGCGATCGTAGCGAGGGCGAGGCTGGTTGAGTTGGATTTTTCGATCATTTGAGGCGAATAATCGTTCTATTTAACGAAAAGGATCGTAAAATCCAGCCAATCAGGCTCGTCCGCAGTAGATCAGTCTATTCTCGGACAGCCTCCTAGCATTGCGTCAATTTTGTGATTCCTCGTCAGCTTGTTTGGTTCTGGGTTGAATGACCGCACGCACTCTGCGATCTCGATCTGAATCAACCTCGTTATTGGATGGCAGCTTCCCTTTTACCTGGAAAAAATCCCGTGTGATATCATACGAGATGTAATCGCCTTCCACTTCATCACCCCCCCGTTTCAGGCGGGCCTTGCCGAATAATTCTATTTTGTCGGTTTTATCGTCGTATTCAACGCGCTTGCTCCAGGCTTCAATATACTCATCCACACCATCGCGTTTCTGCCGGAAACTGACCAGATCACCATAGGCTGTGGCATAGCGATAGCCAATCGGATCCTCTTTCATGATGACTTTGTCCGCACGAATCACCAGCGTGCCTTGCGTCAGCACAACGTTGCCGGTAAAAATGCTGGTGCGGAAATCGCCTTTGCGTTTGTAGTCCTCGACGGTGGCGTGATCCGCTTCCAAGTGGATCGGCTGATCACGATCCGCACGCTCGCCCAGGACAGCAGTTGAAAGAGCCATCATAGCAAACGCAAGCGAGATAAAAATAAATTGCATGGCGCGCTGTTCCAGTGAATGGGGTCCGATAAATGTCAGGTATCTAAATTTAACACTCATCGCAGCGACTGATTACTGTACTCAAGGATCTTGCCGTCGTGCGACGCATGCATTAGTCGATTTAGCGTCGAGTACGTTCATCTCTAGCGCTGACCCGTGACAAGAGTTGAATTTCCCCGGTTTGATTGTTCAATACCAGCCCAACGGCGTTGATTGTGCTATTCATTCTGGTCACAACGACGGGCTGATCGGTTTTGGCGATACGCTCGTCCGGAATAAGATGCAAAAAAGTAGTCAACATGGTGACTTTATCTCGATCCGCATCTTCTCCCCTGATAACCGAGACGCTCCCGCGGAGATAAATATCTTTGCCACCTTCGGTCAGTTCCGCATGGTCGGCGCTGACTCGGACCATGGGTTGATCGGGTTCGATGCTGGCAAAATTCACCTGCTCCAAGTGGGTAATATCCCCTTGCGGGTAATGCGTCAGTGTGTCAGCAGCAAATAAACGATGCGCCGCTAACGTATAATCAACCTGGATCCCATCAAGATTTTCGATGATGTAGTCAACGCCTTGCTGCACATCGCCATTTTGCTGAATGCCCGGTTGCTGCAGCATCTTGTCCAGCCAATATGTCAGCACTACGAGCACGACAAGCCAGGGAGCCAGGCGTGAGACCAATGGACGTATCATTATGCGTTACGCTTTCTTTGCGATGGTTTTACCAGTATTGGGTGTCAGGACGAAACGGGCAGCATACAAGGCACTGTTATGCTTGATTTTTCAGCATTATAACAGAACCGATTTTACTTTATGGTGCGTAACATCAAGGGTTTTTCCGGCGCTGTTTCTTGATTGATGGCAAAAAATGGCTGAGCCGCGAGCGCTTGGCAAATAACCGGCCTGGGCAATTTGATCCGTTGAATTGCACTTTATGCTTGAATAAGCCTCTCATTATGGTTATGGTCGCGTTTCCCGGTAAATGAATTTGGATTAAGCATGCAAATGAATGCCATCGATTTTGAAAGTTACGAATTGTTACAGGATGAAGTTTGCGCACAACGAATTGTCGCGGCCAAGCAGAAGCTCGGAAAACGCACAGTAATACTGGCGCACCACTATCAACGTGCAGACGTCTATCAGCACGCGGATCTGACGGGCGATTCACTCAAGCTCTCCTATCTGGCAGCCCAAACCGATGCGGATTATCTGGTCTTTTGCGGCGTGCATTTTATGGCCGAGGTGGCAGACATCCTTTCCAGTCCCGAGCAGGTCGCTATACTGCCCGATCTGTCTGCAGGCTGCTCGATGGCGGATATGGCCAATCTCGCCAAAGTAGAGCGAGCCTGGCGTGAATTGGCCGAAGTGCTCGATCCGGATGCACTGATCACGCCGGTGACCTATATCAATTCCAGCGCTGACTTGAAAGCTTTTTGCGGAGAGCATGGCGGTATTGTGTGCACATCCAGCAATGCCACCAAAATTCTGCAATGGGCATTTGCCCAGCGAGAAAAAGTATTGTTTTTTCCCGATCAACATCTGGGGCGCTGGAGTGGTCATCAAATGGGCCTGTCTTTGGAAGAGATGCCGGTTTGGGATTTCGATGAACCGATGGGTGGTCTGACTCCCGAACAAATCGACAAGGCCAAGATATTGTTATGGAAGGGTCACTGTTCGGTCCATCAAATGTTTCAGCCACAGCATATTTTGCGTTTTCGTAATCAACACCCCGATGGCTTGGTAATTTCTCATCCGGAATGCAGCTTTGAAGTATGCAAGGCTTCCGACTTTGTCGGCTCGACCGAATATATCATCAATACCATACGGGAGGCTGAGCCTGGCACGCGTTGGTTGGTCGGAACCGAATTGAACTTGGTTGGGCGTATCGCGGAGGAATTCAAGTCGCAAGGAAAAGTGATTCAGTTCATGTCGCCGATGGTGTGTATGTGTTCAACCATGGCGCGGATCGATCCGCAACATCTGGCTTGGTCGCTCGAGAATCTCGTCGATGGCCGGGTGGTCAATCAGATCACGGTTCCGGAGCGGGAAGCGAAGCTGGCAAGATTGGCGCTTGAAAAGATGCTGGCCGTCTCAAAATAAGAGAGAAGCGCGGCCAAATGATCCATAAAGGCTTTTTGTTTCCAGCGATCGGATAGCTGATTTATGCCAGAAAAGTCATTGCACATTGCCACTTACAATATCCACAAAGGGTTATCCTATTTCAACCGCCGCATGATGCTGCACGAGTTGCGCGACCGTTTGCGTGATCTCGATGTCGATATCGTGTTTTTGCAGGAAGTGGTCGGTGAGCATGTGCGGCATGCGTCTCGTTTCCAGAATTGGCCGGAAAGTTCCCAGTATGAGTTTCTGGCCGATGCGGTATGGCAGGATTTCGCTTATGGAAAAAATGCCGTGCATGATTACGGTCATCACGGTAATGCAATTCTTAGCCGTTATCCAATCTTGAGCTGGGAGAATGAAGATATTTCGGCGCACCGTTTTGAAAGCCGCGGCCTCTTGCACTGTGAGATTGACATTCCTGGCTGGGATGAAACGCTGCACTGCCTGTGCGTGCATTTGGGGTTATTCAAGCGCGGGCGGAGTGTTCAACTCCAGGCCATGGAAAAACGGATACAGCAACTGGTGCCTCCCGAAGCCCCTTTGGTTGTTGCGGGCGATTTCAATGATTGGCGCGGTTTGGCCAATCGGGTTCTGGTCGACCATTTGAAACTTACAGAAGTGTTTCAGCATGCGCATGGCAAGACAGCGCGCAGCTATCCTTCCATTCTGCCGATGTTGCGCCTCGACAGGATATACGTGCGTGGCTTTCAAATAAAGCATGCACGCATCCTGCACAACCGTGCTTGGTCTAAAATTTCCGATCATGCAGCGTTGGCAGCCAATCTTATTCGCCTATGAGATTGCCCGATTTTATCGAGGGTAACCAGATCACATTACTCCACAATGGGGAGGAATATTTTCCGGCGCTGGAAGCTGCTATCGATGCAGCCCAGCTGGAGATATACCTTGAGACCTATATTTTTGAATATGACAAGACCGGCATCCTCATTGCCGCTGCCTTAAAGCGAGCAGCTCAGCGGGGAGTGGCAGTCCGTTTATTGATCGATGGATTCGGCTCCTTTAATTTGCCCAGCGCGATAATTCAGGAGCTGCTGGCAGTTGGCGCTCAGGTGCTGATTTACCGGCAGGAATTTTTTTCTTTCCAGCTGAAGCGCTACCGCTTGCGTCGTATGCATCGCAAACTGGCGGTTATGGATGCACGGATCGCGTTTGTGGGCGGCATCAATATCATTGACGACTATCATGAGCCCGATGCACTGTGGCCACGCTTTGATTATGCAGTTGAAATCAAGGGACCGTTGTTAAGGAAAATTCATGCGGCAGCGCAGGATTTATGGATGCTGGTCGCGTGGGCACATTTCAAAAAACGTTGGGCCGATGATCTTTGCATCGATCATGAAGAGTTGCCGGTGGGCAAGCAACGGGCGGCTTTCGTGATTCGGGACAATCTGCGTAACCGGCGCAGTATTGAACGCTGCTATCTCAAAGCGATCGCCTCCGCCCGTCAGGAAATCATCATTGCAAATGCCTATTTTCTTCCCGGCATCAATTTCCGGCATGCGCTGATCAAAGCCGCACGGCGGGGCGTTTCGGTCATACTGCTATTGCAGGGAAAAATCGAATACCGCTTGCAACACTATGCCACACGCGCTTTATATGGCAATCTTCTGGATGCTGGCATCAGCATTTACGAGTATCAGCAAGGATATTTACACGCCAAGGTGGCTGTGGTTGATCACTTGTGGTCCACTGTCGGTTCTTCTAATATCGACCCTTTTAGCTTGCTGCTGGCACGAGAAGCCAACGTCATCGTCAGTGACCGAATGTTTGCGGCAGAGCTGCGCAACAGCCTGCAGCAGGCCTTAATGAAATCCTCTCCGGTCTTGCAGCATTTCTGGAAACGCCACTCCCGGCTCAGGCGGAGCTTGAACTGGGTGTGCTACTATTTTGTTCGGGTCCTGCAAGGGCTATCGGGTTACAGTCGTGAAGGAAGCCGGATTTAGAGGTACCCTTTAGTCAATTGATGCCAAAAACAGCGTTTGCCATCACAATTACAGCTGCTCATTTCCACAATCGGTTTTTTCAATTCTTTCCTGAAAATCTGATTCGTTACCGAGTGTATAATCTATCGCTTATTGGTTTGATATCCAGGCATGATTCGTAAATTTCTGCGCCGTATTTTTTCCTCAAATGCCACTGCTCCTGTGATCGAAAAAGGGTGCCGCACAATTTCATGCGCAGAGCATGGCATTACGTGTAGCCGTATCAGTCCCAGTTCATTGAAAGTCGCTTTGACCCTGCAGCAAGCGGGCTATTCCGCTTATATCGTAGGCGGTGCCGTTAGAGATCTGCTGCTGGGGCTCAAACCCAAGGACTATGATGTCGCAACCAATGCGACACCCGAGCAGGTGCGTGCTGTTTTCCGCCGGTCGCGTATCATTGGGCGGCGCTTTCGCTTGGTGCATGTGATCAGCCATGGTGAAATCGTGGAGGTATCCACTTTTCGTGGCAGTACGCTTGGAGACGCTTCCCGCCCGGACACAGGACAGGCTTCTGCGGACGCTAACGGGCGGCTGCTGCACGACAACATATTCGGCAGTCAGGAAGAAGATGTCAGGCGGCGTGATTTCACTATCAATGCCTTGTTTTACGATCCTGCGACCGAAGAGATCCTTGACTACCTGGATGGCTTTGAGGATGTCCTGTCCAAACGGCTGTGCATGATAGGTGAGCCCGAACAGCGTTACCGGGAAGATCCCGTCCGGATGTTGCGGGCAGTTCGTTTAGCGGCCAAGCTCGGCATCCAGATCGAAGACAGGACGGCTGCCCCGATCGGGGATTTGGCGCCTTTACTGCAGAATGTGCCGCCGGCCCGTTTATATGATGAAATGCTGAAGCTACTGTTCTCCGGCCATGCACTGGCTGCAGTGGTGGATCTGCGCGCCCGGGGGCTGCACCATGGGTTGCTGCCGATGCTGGATGTGATTTTGGAGCAACCCCTGGGCGAACGTTTCATCACGTTGGCGCTCAGAAATACCGATGAGCGCGTGCAGCAGGGCAAGCCGGTTTCACCCGGTTTTCTCTTCGCGGCGCTTCTGTGGCATGAAGTCCTGGCCGCCTGGAACGTGCAGCTCAAAACCGGGGAGAGGCCAATACCGGCGCTCTATAAAGCGATGGGAAACGTACTGGCAACGCAACGTGGCCAGCTCGCCATCCCGCGTAGGTTCGATGGGGTGATCTTCGATATCTGGTCCATGCAACCGAGATTCGAATCCCGCGCAGGGCGCAAGCCATTCCGTTTGCTGGAGCATCCAAACTTCCGGGCGGCCTATGATTTCATGTTATTACGTTGTAACAGTGGTGAAATCGACTCAGAACTGGCACAGTGGTGGCAGACATTCAAGAACGCGGATCACACCATCCGTGAGAGCATGCTGCATCAGGAAGTTTCGCCCAAACGGCGCAAAAGACGGCGCAGCCGCCGCAAGCCGGCCGATCATGAAAAAGCCGAAACTGTTCAATAATTGTAAAAGTCATGCCAGCATCCGCTCAAACTCAATCAGCGCCGACCAGGCAAGCCTATATCGCTTTGGGAAGCAATCTGGATAATCCCCTGTTTCAAGTCAGGCGGGCGATGCTGCTGCTGGCCGAACTTGAACATTCACATCTGGTCAAGCGTTCCTCATTTTACCGTAGCGCGCCACTGGGCAAAACGGATCAGCCCGACTTCATCAATGCGGTGGCGCAAATGGAAACGAAATTGACGCCACACCACTTACTGGAGGCACTGCTGGAAATCGAGCGGACGTGCGGCCGGATTCGGACCTATCCGAATGCGCCGCGGATACTTGATCTGGATATTCTATTGTATGATGGATTGCAGATCCAGGATGAAAGGTTGGTTTTGCCACATCCGCGCATGCACGAGCGAGCCTTCGTGCTGCAACCCTTATTGGAAATTACCAGTACATGCATGATTCCGGGGCGCGGCAGCGCGGCTGAGTGCCTGAGCGCATGCAACGACCAATCATTGGAGCGTATTGCATCGTCATGAGTTTACAGCGTTATCGATATATTGCAATCGAGGGGCCGATCGGTGCGGGAAAAACCAGCCTGGCCCGCAATCTGGCGGACCGACTGAAGGGCGTCCTGGTCCTGGAGCAACCGGAAGCCAACCCGTTTTTGGAAAAATTCTATGCGGATATGCCGCGCCATGCGCTGTCCACACAGCTGTTTTTTCTTTTTCAGCGCATGCAGCAGCTGCAGGTCATGCGCGACCAGATGTTCGCCCAGCCGGTTGTCAGCGATTTTCTGTTCGAGAAAGATCAATTGTTTGCCGAGGTCACGCTCAGTGAAGCGGAACATGAACTCTACAAACAGCTGCGGGCGCATGTGCAACCGCATGCCGCCCCACCAGATCTGGTGATTTATCTGCAGGCAGCACCTGAAATCCTGATCAGGCGTATCAGGCAGCGGGGGAGTGTTCTGGAGCAATCCCTGTCGGAAGACTATCTGGTACGCTTGTCGGAGTGTTATATGCGGTTTTTTCACGCCTATGATCAGGCACCGGTCATGATCGTGAACAGCGAGCATCTCAATTTTGCGCACAGTGCCGCCGACCTCGACATGCTGCTGGGGCGTATTGAACGGATGCGCAGCGCGCGCGAATATTTCAATGTCGGAGGATAGCGAGTCGATGGAGCAATCTCCTGCTGTGCGTCTCACCCGAGAAACCTTGTACAAGCTGTACCGGGGCGGCCAGAAAATAGCTGCCTTGACCTGCTATGACGCGACTTTCGCGACGTTGCTGGAAAACGCCGGGGTCGATATCCTGTTGGTGGGCGATTCGCTCGGCAACGTGGTGCAGGGCCACGCCGATACCTTGTCCGTCACGCTGGATGAAATGGCTTACCATACCCGTTGCGTGGCGCGCGGAACAAGCAGGGCGTTCATCATGGCGGATATGCCGTTCGGCACCTCCCAGATTTCTCCCCAGGAAACGTTCCGGAATGCTGCCCGGCTGATGGCAGCGGGCGCGCAAATGGTCAAGATTGAAGGTGGCCGGCATATGGTCGATACCGTCGATTTTATGACTTGCCGCGGTATTCCGGTTTGCGCGCATATCGGCTTGATGCCGCAGTCTGTGCATCAATTGGGCGGCTACAGGCTGCAGGGGCGCTCGGAGATCGAGGCGGGACGATTGCTGGAAGATGCTGCGCTGTTGCAGCAAGCGGGCGCAGCCATGCTAGTGATGGAGCTCATCCCCGCCGTCCTGGCCGAGCAGATTACACAGCGGCTTGCCATTCCAACCATCGGCATTGGCGCTGGCGCAGCTTGCTCCGGACAAGTACTGGTGTTGCATGATATGCTGGGCATTTACCCGGGCACTTCACCGCGTTTCGTCAAAAATTTCATGCTGGGTGCAGAGAGCGTGCAGACCGCGGTCAGCAACTATGTCAGTGAAGTCAAATCCGGCCAATTCCCCGCCCCCGAACATCGGTTCTGAAGATTTTGGGACAAGCCAGCAGCTATGGAAATCATCACTGACATCATGTCGTTGCGGGCGCGTCTGCAACGAGAATCCTCGATTGCCTTGGTCCCGACCATGGGTAACTTGCACACTGGTCATTTATCGCTGGTGCAAATTGCGCGTCAACACGCCGCCTGTACGGTCGTCAGCATTTTTGTCAATCGCTTGCAATTCGCACCACACGAGGATTTCGATCGCTATCCCCGTACGCAGGAGGATGATTGTCGTTTGTTGAAGGAAAACGGTGTCGACATTGTATTTCTACCGGGTGAAAAAATACTCTATCCGGTTTCCCAAACATTCCAGGTATCGCTTCCAGCTATGGCCGATACACTGGAAGGTACCTGTCGGCCAGGTTTTTTCAGGGGTGTGGCGACGGTGGTGCTCAAGTTATTCAATATCGTACAACCGCAAATTGCTGTCTTTGGTCAAAAGGACTTTCAACAGCTGCAAATCATTCGCGGCATGGTCGAACAATTCAATTTACCGATAAAAATTCTCGCGGGAGAAACCGTGCGGGTAGATGATGGTCTTGCGCTCAGTTCCCGTAACAGTTATCTCGATGCGAAGCAGCGTCAGGAAGCCAGCCAGCTGGCTTGGGTCTTGCAACAAGTCAAACAGAGGATCGAGGCAGGCGAGCACAATTTTGCCCGGCTGGAGCAATGGGCTGCCCAAAGATTGCATGAACGCGGCTGGAAAGTGGATTACGTCGCTGTGTGTCATCAGCAAACCTTGTCTCGCGCGGCCGCCGACGACCAGCAATACGTGATTTTGGGCGCGGCCTGGCTGGGACAGACTCGCCTGATCGACAATCTTCTGTTCTCACGGCCATAAAGGCGGTGAGAACAGAAGGTTTCTGGGTGCTTTCAGCCAGCGTTATGATTCACAGCCATACCATTTTGCCCATTTCCAAAGGATGGGTCAGCATCGGATGATAGGGATAAATGCGTAAATAATATTCTTGCCTGCCGCATAGCTCCGGCACGTGGCGCAGTTCAAATTGGTGGGCTTGTGAGTCCAGGGTGCCGGTGCATTCAAACCGGAAATGCTTGAATTGATCAAGCCGGGTTCTTTTGTATTGCCGCGAGAGCAGCAGTTCGACCACGACATCATCCGGCTGCAAACCGTTCAATTTGACGGCAACCTTGAAATGCATTGGCTCGCCAAAGGCGATTCGCTTGCAGGGCGTATCCAGCCGCCGCAGGCTGACGCCGCCCCATGCCGCACGCACCTTGGTTTTCCAGGCAGCGATATTCTGGGCAACCGTGAAATTGTCTTGGGTGTAGCGTACGCCCTGTTGACTGGCGGGAATGTAGAATTTCTGAATGTATTCTTCTACCATGCGCCGGGCGCCATAGCGTGGGATCAGGGTGGCCATCGAATGTTTGGCCATTTTCACCCATTCGGCAGAAAAGCCGGATTTACCATGGTCATAAAAGAGCGGAATGACTTGATCCTGCAGGATCTCATAGAAAGAGCGGCTTTCTTCGGCATCCCGTAATTGCGGCTCCAGTTGTTCTGATACCGGCTTGACTCCCCAGCCGTTCTTTTCATTGAAGCCTTCGCCCCACCAGCCATCCAGGATGCTCAGGTTGAGCGTGCCATTGATACCGGCTTTCATGCCTGATGTGCCGCTGGCTTCCAGTGGATAGATCGGATTGTTGAGCCACACATCGACACCTGCGACCAGCCGTCGCGCCAGGCGCAGGTCATAACCTTCCACCATCAGGATACGCCCCTCGAATTCCGGCATGGCGGCGACTTGATTGACGCGCCGGATCATATCCTGGCCGGGATGATCGGCTGGATGCGCCTTGCCAGCAAAAATCAGCAGTACCGGCCGCTCCTGATCGAGCAGGATACTGCGTAACCAATCGAGATTTTCGAACAGCAAGGTGGCACGCTTGTAGGTGGCGAATCGGCGGGCAAAACCAAGCGTCAATACATTGGGGTTGATGGGATCTGCGAGTTTTAGCAAGCGCTCGAGATGGGCATCGGAGCCGTGATTACGGATATTCTGTTCGGTCAGGCGCGCACGAATACCGTAAAACATTTGCGACTTCAAGGTCTGGCGCACACTCCAGAAAATATGATCAGGAATGGTATCGGCACGTGACCAGAATTCGGGTTCGCATAGCTTGCTGCGCCATTCTGGGCCCATGTGACGGTCAAACAGATCCGCCCATTCCTGTGCGAGAAAAGTCGGAATATGCACACCATTGGTGATATGGTCGACCGGATTTTCTTCTGCCTCGATCTCCGGCCAGAGGTCATGGCAAATTTTGGCGGAAACACTGCCATGTATTTTGCTGACGCCATTGTGCATGCGTGACATGCGGATGGCCAGCGCTGTCATGTTGAAATCGTGGTCATTGTCGGTATGACCAAGTGCCATGAATGTTTCCCTGGAAATCTTCAATTCCTGATAAAAACTTTCGAAGTAATGATGCATCATCGCTTCCGGAAAATGATCATGGCCTGCCGGTACCGCAGTATGGGTAGTGAATACCGTGTTGACTGCGACAGCTTCCATGGCGCTGGCGAAATCCAGTCCTTGCTGCACGAGCTCGCGGGCACGTGCCAGCATCATGAAAGCGGCATGGCCTTCATTGCTATGCCAGATGGTGGGTTTGATCCCGAGCGCTTTCAAGGCGGCGACGCCACCGATACCGAGAATAATCTCCTGTTCGATGCGCATGGTTTTATCGCCCCCATACAACTGATGGGTAATCAGGCGATCATGCTGGGAATTTTCCGGCAGATCCGTATCCAGAAGATAGAGAATGACACGTCCGATTTGCGCTTGCCATATTTTGGCCGTTACTATCCGGCCAGGAAACCTGATTTGCACTTGCATATCCGAGCCGTCTGCGTGTGATACGGGTGTTACCGGCAGATCCTCGAAATCCGAATCGCAATAGGTAGCGAGCTGGTTACCCTGGCCGTCGATCATCTGAGTGAAATAGCCTTGCCGGTAGAGCAGGCCGATTGCCACGAATGGCAGGCATATATCGCTCGCTGCTTTGCAATGATCGCCAGCCAGAATACCGAGACCGCCGGAATAGACCGGCAGGCTTTCATGGAAGCCAAATTCGAAGCAAAAATAAGCGACCTGGTCATGTGCCTCAATACCTTCAACCGTGCTGCAGTGAATGGATGTCGAATGATAGGAATCATAGGCGGATAAAATACTGTTGTAAAAGCTGAGAAAGGCCGGGTCTTCCGAGGCAGCCAGCAGCAACGATTCATCGACCCGTCGGAGAAAAGCCTTGGGGTTGTGTCCAACCATTTCCCATAGCCGTGGATCCAGCCGCGAAAACAACGCACGGGTGGCGCGATCCCAGCTGTACCAGAGGTTGTTGGTCAATTCCTCCAGACGGGACAGCCGTTCGGGTATCTTTGGATTGACGGTGAGCATGAAGGTTGTTCGTTTAGCCATTGAAGCGACTCCTATGATTGATGAAACGTGTGCACATTCAAAGCGCGAACATATGCGTGCGGTAGTACTTGAGTTCTTCCAGTGAATCATAAATGTCCGCCAACGCTTCGTGTTTGCCTTCCTTGTTGAAGCCGGCCATGATTTCCGGTTTCCAGCGTTTTGCAAGCTCTTTGAGCGTGCTGACATCCAGATTGCGGTAATGAAAATAAGCCTCCAATTGCGGCATCGAGCGCGCCAGGAAACGCCGGTCCTGACAAATCGAATTGCCGCACATGGGCGAGACGCCAGCTGGCACATACTGTTGCAAGAAGGCCAGCATCTGCGCTTCCACCTCGGATTCTGATAGAGTGGATGTCTTGACCTTGTCAATCAGGCCAGATTTGGAATGCGTGGATTGATTCCATTTATCCATGCCGTCCAGGACGCTGTCTGGCTGGGAGACGACCAGTACCGGCGCTTCAGCCAGTACATTGAGTTGGGCATCCGTGATCACCAGCGCGACTTCGATGATGCGATCGGTATCCGGACTTAATCCGGTCATTTCCATATCTATCCAGATGAGGTTGTTGCTATCTTGTGCCATAATCAATAATCATGAATTTTAAAAATTGGATTGTGTCATATTGTTATATACCCGTCATGGTTTGATGCTGTATGCCATGGAATACGGTGTTAATGAAAAAATAATTTCCGATCACTTCTTTCAAATCATCGACTTCCAAGCCTATGCAAACCTTTACATATATTTTTATCGCCGCTTTGTTACTGACTACCTTAACGCAGTTGTGGCTGGCGACCAGGCACATGCGCCATGTCATGGCGCATCGGGACCGGGTACCGGACGCTTTCGCAAGCCAGATTGATCTGTCGGCACACCAGAAGGCGGCCGACTATACCTGCGCCAAGGTTCGTTTGGGCTATCCCAGCGTGTTGTTGCATGCCGTGTTGCTGCTGGCGCTCACTCTGGGTGGTGGGCTGACATGGCTATCCAGTTTCTGGTCCGGCTGGCTCATACACCCGCTTTGGCATGGCATGGCGCTCATTTTCAGCACCATTGCGTTGTTAAGCCTGGTAGAAATTCCTTTCAGTTATTACCGTGCTTTCGTGATTGAACAGCAATATGGCTTCAATAAAATGACGCCCGGCATGTTCTTCTCGGATCTGCTCAAACAGTATACGCTCGGACTGTCGTTGGGTGTGCCCTTGTTGTTCTGTGTCTTGTGGTTGATGGAGCAGGCGGGGGAAAGCTGGTGGCTTTATACCTGGCTGATCTGGGTTGTCTTGAATCTGTTTCTGCTGGCGGTGTATCCTAACTGGATTGCACCGTTGTTCAACAAATTTTCTCCCTTGGAGAATGAGTCGCTCAAGGCACGCATTGAAACGCTGCTCAAGAAATGCGGCTTTGAATCCAGCGGGTTGTTCGTCATGGACGGTTCACGCCGCAGCAGCCATGGCAATGCCTATTTTACCGGCTTTGGCAAAACCAAGCGAATTGTCTTTTTTGATACCTTGTTGAGCCGCCTGGAACCCGCAGAGATCGAGGCGGTGCTGGCGCATGAACTCGGACACTTCAAACGGCGTCATGTCATCAAGCGCATCGTCCTATCATTTGTGGCCAGCCTGGTTTTTCTGTGGTTGCTGGGTTATCTGATGCAGCAGGCGTGGTTTTATCATGGATTGGGCGTCGAGGTGGCAACCATACCCTCAACCGCGATGGCATTATTGCTGTTTTTCCTGGTCATGCCGGTCTTTACTTTCCTGCTGCATCCTCTGACCAGCCTATATTCACGCAAGCACGAATTCGAGGCGGATGAATATGCAGCACAGCAGGCCTCGGCCGCTGACTTGATCCGGGCGCTGGTCAAGCTTTATCAGGATAATGCCGCAACGCTCACGCCCGATCCGTTGCACTCGGCTTTTTATGATTCGCATCCGCCGGCTGCGATCCGGGTCGCGCATCTCAAAGAACTGATACCAACCGGAGCGACCACATGACACAAAATTGCGATTTGACCCACCGGAAATGCAAGCCCTGCGAAGGCGGTGTGCCTCCATTAACTGCAGAAGTGGCAGCAGAGTTGTTGCAACAGCTGGCGGGCTGGCAGTTGGCTGACCAAAAAATCAGCAAGATCTTTTCATTCAAGAATTATTATCAAACCATGGCGTTCGTGAATGCGGTCGCCTGGATCTCACATCGTGAAGACCATCATCCCGATATGACTGTTGGTTATAACCAGTGCCAGGTGGAATACATGACGCATGCCGTCAACGGGCTGTCAGAAAACGATTTTATTTGTGCGGCGAAAGTTGATATGTTGTTCAAGATTTGAGCACCCAGTGCGCTGGCCGGAAGAGCGATAGCTCACATCGTCTGGTTGGCCAGATCACGGCTGCCTATGGGCGCCGCTACGATGTTGAAACTTCTGCCGGCATTGTTTATTCGTGCGTGATGCGTGGAAAGAAAACGGGTGTGGCATGCGGGGACCGGGTCGAGTTCCTCCTCACGGCAGCCGATCAGGGGGTCATCGAAACCATTCTGCCGCGCACCAGCCTTTTTTATCGCAGCGACGCTTTCCGCGAGAAGCTGATTGCAGCCAATGTCACGCAGCTGGTGTTTGTCATCGCTGCTATTCCAAGTTTCGACCTGGAGCTGCTCGACCGCTGCCTGATGGCGGCCGAGAGTCAGGACATCCAGCCACTCATTCTACTGAACAAGGCCGATCTGACTGAACCGAGCCAGGCGGCCAGACAAGCATTGGGGGTGTATCAGGCATTGGGTTATCCCCTGCTTGAAATCAGCGCCAGAATCACAATCGAACCGCTGATTCCGTATTTATCAGGCCAAACCAGCCTGTTCGCCGGGCAGTCCGGCATGGGCAAGTCTACCCTGCTGAATGCGCTGATACCCGAGGCGCGGCAGACGACCGCGGAAATTTCGGATGCGCTCGACAGTGGCCGACATACAACGACCCATGCCCGTTTGTTCAGACTGGATGCTGACAGCTATATCATCGATTCGCCCGGCTTTCAGGAATTCGGCCTGCATCAGTTGAACGAACAATCTCTGGCATGGGGATTCGTTGAATTTCGCCCTTATCTGGGGCAATGCCGATTTCGCAATTGCCGTCATCTTGCGGAGCCGGGTTGCGCCGTGTTGGAGGCGGTCCAGGCGGGCACCATCCACGCCAGACGCATGGCTTGCTACCATAAACTGCTGCGCGGCAGCATCAAACGATAGGCGCTGGACGGGTGATGAAAAAGTGGCACGTAGGGTAGGAATGCGCAGGCGGCACGCTCGGAAGCATGCCGCCTACTTGTTCAACTATGTGCCTCTAGACAATTTCAACAGGCGCTATGCACCAAACTGAAAAAGGTACAGCCTCCTAGCCAATATCAGAGCCTGATCGTCCTGGCTTAGTGCAGGCTGATCAGCTCGACATCGAATACCAGGGTCGCATTGGGCGGAATCACTCCCCCAGCACCCTGGGCGCCATAGGCCATGGCAGGTGGAATGATCAAGGTGCGCTTGCCACCGACTTTCATGCCTTGCACGCCCTGGTCCCACCCCTTGATGACGCGACCGGAACCCAGCAGGAATGAAAAATGATTGCCCCGGTCATGCGAGCTGTCGAATTTCTTACCTCTCTTGTCTTCAGCCGCAGCGTCATACAGCCAGCCGGTATAGTGGACATTGACGGTTTTGCCTACAACTGCTTCTTCGCCGGTCCCGACCTCGACATCGATTTTTTCCAGCGCCATGACATCAGAATCCGCATGAGGCGAAGCCATGTGTTCTTTGTAAGCGTGTGTGTTCATGGATAACAAGCATCCTCCCAGTAATATAAAGCCAAGTAATAAAATGTTTGATTTGATCATAATTTTCTCGCTAAAAAATAAAATTATTGATTGAATCTGTTCAATCGTTTGTACAGTAAACGGCGCACCTGCCTCACCAACTGGTCCACGGGTGCGGCTGGCACGGTCGTCCCCATTCTCCCTTGCATGCTTCGCCGGGCTGCCGTGACTAAGATACCATTTTATCGTGCGATCACGATACCGATCGTAACCAGCACCCCATCGACCTGATCGGTACAGGCGGCCAATGGCTGCTGGACAAGCCGGTGCTTTCGGGTTGATTTCAATATAGCCACGCTTTGCGACCATATCGTAACAGATGGCTGCGCCTGGGACGGCCTGCCGCCCCCGCTTTGATCATTTTGTCATATTTCTGCAGCAAACCTGTCATTCATCTGAAATATTGGCTAACTAGAATGGCGATTCAACGCAATGAATCACTGGGATTTTCGGGATGAATGACAAGGACAGCCAATGCTAGCTAAGCAAGCGACTCGTGGCACTTATTTATTACTGCTTGGATTACTGACAGCAACGCCTGTCAGTGCGGAGAAGTTCGATGATCTGGCGCAATCGCTGATCCGCCTGCGCGGCGAGGTCGAGGAATTGCAAACTCAGCTGGATACAGAGAAGCAGGACCATAAAAGCAGAATGGATGCATTGAGTTCACAAATGGCGGATTTGAGCATCGAAAATCGTCGCCAGAAACTCGCTCTGGAGAAAATGGTGCAGGCGCTCGAGAAATTGCAGGCGGCCAAAGAAGCCAAGCTCAGCAGTGAAGAAGTGCTGTTGCCGGTTGTCACGGCGAGTTTGGAGAATCTGCGTGCGGTGGTTGCCGATGGCCTGCCTTTCAAAACCGATGAGCGCCTGGCAGAGCTGGACAGTTTAAAAACCCAATTGGAGAGAGGGAATCTGGATCCGAAGCGAGCCGCCAACCGGATTTGGGCGTTCATCGAGGACGAAATCCGCTTGACCCGAGAGAACGGCCTATATAGCCAAACCATTGCGCTAAATGGCAAGAATGTCCTGGCGGATGTAGCCAAGCTCGGCGCCATGTTCATCTATTTTCAGACCAGCGAGAACCAGGTCGGCATGGCCCAGAGAAAGCCGGGTGGCTGGCAGTTTGTCGAACTGAGCGATACGGCGGCCAAGCAGCGCATCAATGCTTTATTCGATTCGCTGAAGAAGCAGATTCGCCAAGGCTATTTTGAACTCCCTAATCCTTTCGAGTCCTGACATGATACGCGCCACGCAACTATTTATCTGTTATCTCATACTCTGCTGGCTGCCAGCCTCGATCCTCGCACAAAGCAAGATCGAGCAACCGTCTGAGCAAGGCCCTTCCGAGGCGCCTGCGCCGGGCACAAAGCCTGCAGCCAAGCAAGTGAATCCTCCCGATACGCCTTCCGATACGGAAACATTGGCAGCGGCCTACAAAAGAGAATTTGCATTTCTGGCCGAGCAGAAACGTGAACTGAATGATCGCCTGCGTGAGTTCCGGACCAGGAGTGGGCAGACAGAACAAGCCTTGCGGCAGCGTATCAGCGTGCTGGAACGGGAGAATCTGAGTCAGGCCAACCAGGAAGACAATTTAAGGACGCAACTGACGACCGCCGAACACAAGGAAGAAAGTCTGCACGAACGCAGCGAGCTGCTGGAAATGACCTATTCCCAGGCAAACAGCACCTTGAAAAAATATCAGCGTGCGCTGGACAAGCACGCGACGTTTGTGGACGGCGAGGAGGATGGCAAGCTGAGCCTGGTTTTTGCCGCGGCCGATGATTTGCTGAAGGATTTGAGCGTGGTGCGCAAAACCCATGACAAGTTTTTCCTGCTGGATGGGACCGAAACCGATGGCCAAATTATTCATATTGGGAATATTGCCGCCTATGGCGTGAGCAATCAAGGCAGTGGCATCCTGGTGCCAGCCGGGAACAATCGCTTCCGGCTATGGGCAGAGCCCGCAGCGGATATCGCTGAAGGCCTGCTGAATGGCAATCGCCCGCCCTTGCTGAAAATGTATTTGTACGAATCAAGAGAGCGGGCGATTGATATCACCACCGAAAAATCGGTTATGGAAATTATCGATTCCGGCGGTCTGATCGGCTGGGTAATCGTCGCCTTGGGGCTGTTGGTCGTGATTTTGGTTGTTGTGCGAACCGTGATTCTGTACAGCAAAAACCTGCGGGCTAAAGCCATCCGTATCGAGACCTTGCGCTTGTTGGCCGATCAGCAGGTTGAGCAAGCTTTGAATTACTGTCAGAGACAAACAGGGCCTTTCGCGCGTTTGCTTGCTGCCATTATGACCCATGCCAAGGCCGAGCGTGATCATCTGGAAGATGTCATTTCAGAAACCCTGCTGCATGAGTCTGCGCCGCTCAATCGCTTCGGCGCAACAATCCTGGTGATCGCGACGATTTCACCGTTGCTCGGTTTATTGGGAACGGTGACGGGGATGATTTCAACCTTCGACATCATTACCGAGTTCGGGACTGGCGATCCAAAATTGTTATCGGGCGGTATTTCCATTGCCCTGGTCACGACGCAACTCGGCCTGATTGTTGCCATTCCGGCGGTACTCGTGGCAACCATGCTCAACAGCTGGGCTGAAACCATCAAGCGTGAGCTGGAAGAAACTGCGCTCAAAGCGAGCAATCTCGTGCTCGGCAATGTCCCGCAGGCAACGCCTGCAGCCAGCTCGGATATCACCAGACAAACCGTTGATGACGGACTCGCTGGCGGCGCGATGGGTTATTCGGCTATCTGAAATACCGCGCTCTCCAACTTATGTTCCGCTGTAAGTCTGCCCAAGAAAATCGGCCATCACCATGCTAGACGTCATTTTAGAACTGGAGCAATTTTTTGAGGCAGGTGGTTTTGTCATGCCGCCCTTGCTGATTGTAACCATGCTGTTGTGGTACTGCCTTGGCTACCGTTTCTGGATTCTGAAACGGCGCGGTAAATTCGGCCCGCGTGAGCTGGTCAGGCAGGGGCTGCGGGGTGTAAACACTTGCCCATACGACCTGGTCGAGGAAGCCGCGATGGTCGGAGCGGGCTTGGTCAAGTGCCGCGTGCGGGATTTGCGGCGCTGCCTGGATAGCGAATTCATTCGTTACGAGATAGAAATCATGCGCTTCAGCCCGATCATTAATACCGTTGTCATTGTTGCTCCGCTGCTGGGCCTACTCGGCACGGTCAACGGCATGATCGAGACATTCAACTCGTTGGCCGACATGGCGCTGTTCGCCCAGTCGGGCGGCATCGCGGGCGGGATTTCCCAGGCGTTGTTTACCACGCAACTGGGTCTGGTGGTCGCGGTGCCGGGTTTGTTGTTCAAATCGATGCTGGACCGCAAACAGCGGCGCATTCAAGCCGAGCTTGCCCAAATCAAGGATCTGTATTGCTCAGCAATTCACATGAAATAACTTAGGGCTCGTTAATGAATAACTTGGGTATACGTTGTTGCGTATTCGGGAAAGATGTAAGGCGAGAGGTGAAGCCGAATGGTCGTTTCATTCGCAAGCCTCGCAACGCCGGTATGCGCCAAAAGCGACCCCAGCGTATGCTCAAGTTATTCATTAACGAGCCCTTATTAGCCAGGATGAACAGATGAGATACCGAGAAAGAACTGAAGCGAGCGGCACTCTGGATATTTCGCCACTGATCGATATCGTTTTCATATTGTTGATCTTTTTTATGGTGACCACCACGTTCGTAAAGGATATGAAGCTGGAATTGGAAAGACCGAATGCATCCAGCGCATCGCCTGCATCGACCAAGGCCATCCGTCTCTATATCGACAAGGCTGGGGATACCTATCTGGATGGAGAACCCATTCGTATCTGGCTGATACAGAGTAAGCTGCGCGACTTGCTCAAGGCTTCTGCCGAAGCCGGCGTGCTGGTCGTCACTGACGAGGGCGTCCCGGCAGGCAAATTGGTGGAGGTTGTCGACCAGGCTCGTTTGGCAGGCGCCAGGAATGTGGGCGTCGCAACCCAGAAAGAGGCGGGTTAGGAGAGCAGACTGGTGACGACATCCCTTTTGACTATTGGCCGTGGCAAATATGTTTCCGGCGGGCTGGGCATGCTGTTTGGACCGATTCTGGTCTTTGGTCTGGTGTTGCTGATGAATCGTTACCTGGGCGAATTTGAGCGAGCGGCGCCGGAGAAAAGTACTGCCATGGAAATTACCAAGCTGGAAAAGCCCCAGCCAGTCAAAAAAGTCGAGCGGCCCAAACCCAAAACACCTCCCCGGCAGGCACGTGTGGCCCCCCCCTTGTCCGGCCTGGATTCGTCCCTGTCAGGTATCGACATGGGTTTGCTGGGTCTGGGGATCGGCGATATGTCGGCGGTCGATGAGAGCTTGCTGGGCAAGACCGGCGCATCCGTCATGACGGAAGATTCAGTTGATACCCCGCCCCAGCCCAGAAGCCGCAGCCGTTTCGTCTATCCAAAGTCGGCCAAGAAACGCGGGATAGAAGGTTACGTTGTACTTTCCATCTTGATCGATCTGAATGGCTCGGTGGACAAAGTCCAGGTGCTTGAATCCTCCCCAACCGGGGTGTTTGATGATGCTGCCATCGCCGGCATCAAACACTGGCAATTTTCACCGGCACTCTATCAAGGCGCGCCTGTCAAGGTGTGGGCCAAGCAACGCATTCGTTTCGGTTTGGAGTAAGCGCCATGCTGCAGAATCAGATCAAACACCCCTGGCAAAGATTGTTGCAATTGATTGGCGTCTTGCTGCTGTGCTGCCTCGTGTGGATGGCACCGGCCGTCGCGGACAAGCAACCCGCGCCCGAGGCGGATTTTTTAACTCTGGCCGCCACGCTGGTCAAGGACGGGCATAACGAACGTGCCTTGAGGGCGTTGCAGAATATCGATCTGGAGCAGAAGGATCTCGATCTGATGCGTTATTACACAGTGCTGGGTCTGGCGCAGCTGGGACTACAGGATTTGGCCGGTGCCAAGGTCAGTTTTCATCAAGCGATCGAGCTGGGGCAAACCGAACCGGTGATCTTCATTTACCTGGCGCAGGCGCATTATGGTCTGGAGGAATACCGCGCGACGATCCAGGCCGTCGAGCGCGCGGGTGACAATATCAAGAGTTATCCAGTCCTGCTGGAAATGAAAGCCCAGTCGCATTGGCTGCTCAAACAATATGACGCTGCCTGGCGTGCCTTGCAACAGGGCAATCACTATTTCAGCGACGATGATCGCTTTATCCGGCGGCAGGCATTCTATGCCATTGAACTGGAATTGTTCCGGCTCGGGGCGGAATTAGGACGCGGTTATTTGCGGAAATCTTCAACCAGACCCGAGGACTATATCGCGATCGGCAATGCGCTTCGCCTGAGCCGCCAGTTCGATGAAGCTGCCATGATCCTCGAAGGTGGACGATTGAAATATCCCGCGCATCCTGTCATTGCCAAGGTATTGGCACACACCTATCTGGATCAGGGCCTGATCAACACCGCAGCAGCCATCATGGAGCAAGCGGCGGCATTCGATGCGTCGTTCATTAGCGAAGCGGCCGAATTATACCGGCGCGCCGGCCGTTGGTACCGAGCCCTGGCACTGAATGAGCGCATATCGGATCAAAGCGTCAAGCTCAAACAACGCTTGGCCATACTGTTGGGCCTCAAACGCTACGAAATGATCGTGGGCATGGAAACGGCCTTGCAGCGCGCACATTTGCTCGATGATCAAAATATTCGTTATGCCCTGGCCTACGCCGCCTTCGCGATCGGCAACTTTGACCAAGCCCGGCGGCATCTGGACCCAATCAAGCAACCTGATTTATTCAAACGCGCAATCGAGCTGCGTCGATTGATGCAGGATTGCGATGCAGACAGCCTGAAGTGCGAATCCGTTTAGCCATCCGAAGCCAGTCAGCTGACAACAACATTCGCTATTTGTAAATTTTCTTTTCATCAAAGACCATTCGACCTGACTCGCCCATGTGCCAATACTGCCGATTTTTGCTGCTGATCATTGCCGCCTGCACAGCCATGATCGCTCATGCTTCCAGTGATGCCATTATTTCGGTTTATTTGTTTGAAAACGGCAAGCCATTATCCCAAATCGAATTCAATGCCGGCCCGGGGCTGCAAGTGGTGACTGACAGCAATGGCTTCGCAACGCTCAAATTACCGGCAGGCGCATACCCAATGCATTTTCAACAAGGTGGCAGGACGCTGGCAAGTTGGGCGCTAACCCTTACTGCGGGAGAGAATGCCCAGGTAATTGTTACGATTTTCCCCGATGGCCGTCAACCGCTTATCGATATTGCAACGTCGAGTATGGCCTCCCAACCGGCCGACGATCCAGCTGCCGCCAGCTTGCGAGTTGATGGCAAGGGCTTTATCGAAGGCGTGGTGTTGTCGGCAGAGAATAAGCAACCGATAGCGGGAGCGCAAGTATTTGTCAGCGGCATTGCCGGCGAATTACGCAGCGGGCAGGATGGATCGTTCAAAATCGAGGTACCCAGCGGTGACTACAGCATTTCCATCATGCATCCCGATTTCAGTGCGCAAGTGCGGGAGGGCATCAATGTTCTGAAGGACAGTGTCCGCAAGGAAATCTTTTCGATGGCACCGGCCGGACTGGAACTGCCCGAGTTTGTGGTGCTGGAACCCCATATTGCGGGCAGTATCGCCTCTGTCGTGGAAGAGCAGCGTAGCAGCTCGGCGGTCGCCAATGTGCTGGGCGCAGAGCAGATCAGCCGTTCCGGTGATTCTGATGCAGCCAGTGCGCTGCGGCGTACAACTGGCTTGACCTTGATTGGCGGCAAGTTCGTGTATGTGCGGGGGCTGGGAGAACGCTATTCGAGCACGTTATTGAACGGCGCCTCTATTCCTTCTCCTGATCCGACCCGGCGGGTGGTGCCGCTGGATTTGTTTCCGACCAGCGTGCTTGACAGCATACTGATCCAGAAATCCTACTCGGTCGACCGCCCGGGTGAGTTTGCCGGCGGAACCGTGGAAATGCGCACCAGAAGGCCACCGGATGATTTTTTCTTCCAGTTTACCTATCAGTTCGGGTTGAACCAGGGGACCACTTTTACGAACGGTTTGCGCTATCGTGGTGGCGGTCTTGACATGTTTGGTGTCGATGACGGCACGCGAAAAATGCCCGCATCGCTGTCGGCAGCGACCGCCGGCGGGAAGCAGCTGACACAGCTTGCGCCGACCAACCCGACCGGCCTGACGCAGGAAGCACTGCAAAAACTGGGCAATGATTTATCCGGGGTCTGGGACATCAACAAGAAGCCTATCGGCCCCGATACGCGCATCAATCTGGCCATTGGCGATTCCTTTCATAAGGGAGATTTCTCGTTCGGTTACACCAGTTCCGTGCGTTGGGTCGATAAATGGAATTCTCAGCGGGAGATTCAACGTTTCTATGCGCCCACCACTGGCAACAATTTGGAACTGATTGTCGATAATGAAGTTAACTTTACCGAGCGCGAAGCCAATCTAAGCGGCTACCTGGGATTGGAAGCAGGCTATACCGATGATCACTCTATTTTTGCCAATACCTTGGTGTTGCGGCAAACACAGGATGAAGCACGCATCACCGAGGGTTGGTCCGATTCGGAAAATTTCGTGATCCGTCGGTCACAGTTGCAATACATGGAGAATAGTTTGATTGTCGGCCAGATCGGGGGGATGCATCGCTGGAAAGCGCTCGCCGACCTGGAAACCAACTGGTTATGGACACGCTCGAATGCCGGGCGGAAAGCGCCCAATGAAAGATCATACCGGTTCGACCAGATTCCAGGTGGTGATGGAAGATTCTTTTTTACCCGGCGGGCTGACAGCAATCAGGCCAATTTTTCCAAGCTGGATGACAACGATGAAAGCTTCCGGCTTGATGTCAAGTTACCGCTTGATTTCCACCAGGATTATCGATTTGCGCTCCAATCCGGGTTCATCAAGCAATCGCGGACCAGGGATTCCCAGATTCGCCGCTTTAGTTTTGGTGCGCTGGGTCCGGATGCCAGGCGCCAGGATGTGCTGGGATTGGGGTCGCTGGAAAAGATTTTGAGCCCTGAGTTTATCGGCCCGAATGGTTTCCAGTTGCGCGAATCGACCCGGGCGACCGATAACTACGTCGCGACTCAGGACTTATTCTCCTATTATGGACAAGGTGATTTGACCCTGTTCGATAAAATGCGGTTGACAGGAGGTTTAAGGGTCGAGGACAACGATCAGGTTGTGTCCACATTCGAGTTGTTCAGCCCCAATCGGGATCCACTGGAATCCAAGCTGGTGCGCAAGGATTTGCTGCCTTCTGCGTCGGCCACCTGGTTTATGACTGATAAGCAGCAATTGCGGGCCGGTTATTCGAGCTCGATTTCACGTCCCGATTTCCGGGAATTATCCCCCGCGCCTTTTCTCGATCCGGTTAGCGACCGCGAGACCCTGGGCAACCCGGATCTGGAGCAGGCGAAAATCACCAGTTACGATGTACGCTGGGAGTATTATTTCTCCGCTAACGAAAGCATGAGTCTGGGCGGATTCTGGAAAGACATCACCAATCCGATCGAGTTGATCATCTTGCCCGGGCCGGGCGGGGTGCTGACGTTACAGAATGCGAAACTGGCCAAAGTATATGGATTGGAGGCAGAAATCATGAAACACCTGGATTTCATCCATCCCAACCTCAGGCATTTCTATATCGCCAGCAATTACACCTGGTCGAAATCCAGAATTGAATTGAAACCTGAAAACATGGTTGCACAAACGACCAATTTCCGGCCACTGCAGGGCCACTCACCTTATGTTTTCAATTTCCAAATTGGCTACGACAATCCCGACAGGGGCATTATGGCAACCTTGCTGTATAACACGATTGGCAAGCGGATCTCTGAAGTTGGTTCGCTCGGTGCGCCGGACAAGTACGATCAGCCGATGCATCGGGTTGATCTGGTTTATCGTCATCAATTGTTCAACAACATGGCGCTTACCCTCAACATCCGTAATCTGCTGGATGACCGCATCAAAGTTACTCAGGGCAGCGAATTGGCCCGCAGTTACCGTATGGGGCGCGATTTTAGATTGGGCTTCGTCCTGGATTTTTAAACTCTCAACCTTCATCGAAACATGCAGCAGAACAGAACCTTTACTTGCCTGGCGCTATCGGCGTTACTGACGGCTGCGGGCTGCACCCAACCCGCAAAGCTCAGCGAAGCGGAAAAGCAGCAGAATCTTGCCAAGCAGCAATGTCTGGATGACATCGACCAGACCGAGATAGAACGGCTGTCCGTACGAAGCGCGGCCTTTGATGCGGAAATCGAGGCCTTATGCAAGGCTGGCGAACGCGAACTGGCGCAGAGCCGGGCGCTCTTATACAGCCAACAGTTGCTGGCCGATCCGATATTGCGAGCGCTGCGGCAATGCGGCAAAGACATCAACGCTTTGCTGCCCATAGTGATCACCGAGCCAGACGAAACCGGACAGGCAGTCAGTCAGATGCCCCATGTTTGCGACCAGCAGCCCCGGCCCAAACGGCGCTGGAGACAATTTACCGTATGGCCTTGATGAAGACGGCATGACCGCCGGGTTCGCGGGAATGGCCGGGCCAACGGACGCGGGTGCGCTTGCACACCATAAAACCGACGATGGAGTATTCCATGCTGTATGCATTGCCTCACAAATTGTTGGTTATCGATTGTCATCAAACAGTCAAGAATCTGTCACGGTTCTGTAAAGCGGCGTCAGTAGACTTGAAAAACTAGGCTGGATTGTGCCCCTCCACAGTTCAGCCCCAAATTTTTCTTTTTAACTAAGGGTCTATTGATATGAGCCAATCTCGCGTGTTCAAACAAACAGCCATCTCGCTTGCCATTCTGGGCGGGGCCTTATTTCACACCTCGTCGGCAGTTGCAAATGCCCAGTACGATCCCGCCACCAATTCAGTCATCATCGAGGCAGTCGACGTGCCTTCGAGCAAAAGTCATGTCAATGCGCCGACCTTCCGGGCAGTATTGAGACTGGTCGCATCCGGCAGTTCGGATATCGAACTCGAGCTGACTGATGCAAATGTCATCTCAACCCCAAGTGCCGAACGTGCACATTTCGATCCGGTATTTGGTCAGGTCTATCTGCCCAATATCGATGTTGGCGGCACTAAGTTCAATGCGGTGCTGGAAGTGGTGCCCAATGCCAACCCGCTTCGTTTCCGGGTAAAAGGTCTGCATGAGCAAGCCTTCACCGGCTGTCCCGCGTTTGCCAGACCTTCCGAGAATGTGCCGAATGCATGTGTGCTGGAAGGCGAATATAATCAAGATATTACCCTCACGAACAATACTCTATGGATCGTGGGTGGTGGCGTATTCATCGGTGGTGACCGGGTAAACAGCGCTACGCTGACAATCGAACCCGGCACCCGCCTGATTGGCCGCTCCGGCCTGGATTTTCTGTATGTGCGTCGCAATTCCAAGATCCATGCCATTGGCACGCCACAGCATCCTATCGTCATGACGGGTCCGAACGAGCAATTGCCAGGTGAATGGGGGGGGCTGGTACTGGCCGGCAATGCACCGGCAAACGGTTGCGCCGAGGGGGTTGCCGTCTGTGAGCAATTAGACGAAGCCCTGACCACACCTTATGGTGGCGGCAATCCACATGACAACAGCGGTGTCGTGAAATATGTTTCGATTCGCTATGCCGGTTTTGAAGTCCGTCCCGACGAAGAGCTTAATTGTTTCACTATGCTGGGTGTGGGTGATGGAACTACGATCGATTTTGCCCAATGCCATATGGGTGCGGACGATGGTTTTGAGATGTTTGGTGGGACAGTTAACCTGAAGCATTTGGTAGCGACCTATAATGACGACGATGGCTTCGACTGGCAGATCGGCTGGGTGGGCAAGGCACAGCATGTCTTGGTCATCAATCTGCCAGATGGCAGCGATGCGGGCATCGAGGCTGACAACAATGAACGGAACCACAACAGCCTGCCGCGTTCGCTGGGGAAAGTGTCCAACTTTACCTTGATCGGTTCAGGTTCCGGTGTGGATGGCCATGGCATCGTGCTCAGACGCGGTACCGCCGCCAACATCTACAATACGGTCGTGACCGGTTTCGGGCGCTCCTGTATTACCCTCGACAACACCGCAACATTTGACCATGCCGGTTTCCCGGGCAATCTGAGCGGCAGCCTGACGATGGAAAACAGCTATGTCAATTGTGATGTCAATTTCAACGATCGTCCGACCGAGCCTTTCCTGGTCAGTGATTGGTTCAATTCGCAGCCGGGCAATGTCGCCGGTGACCCGCAGCTGAATGGCTACCTGCCGGCAGCAGGCTCGCCATTACTGACAGGCGGTGCGCCGGTGCCTAATGATTCATTCTTCGATCCGGTCAATCATATTGGCGCTTTTGCCGATGCCAACGATGACTGGGCCAAAGGCTGGACGTTTGGTTTAGAGTAATTACAGTCCGACCCTTGACGGTGATAGCCAAGACTGCACCTCGCAGTCTTGGCTTCTTTGCGCGCGGCAGGCCAGAGGCATGGCTATCGTTTCTGATCCAGCGGAATTTGCGGCACGAGGCGTTTTATATGCTAAATGGTTAACGTCCGCTGGACAGCCGCTACCCCGAAGACGAACCATTTTCTTGACAAAATAAATGGTCTCTTTATAATCACGTGCTTGTTAAGAAACAAAAGTCTGAAAGACAGAGCGGGAATAGCTCAGTGGTAGAGCACAACCTTGCCAAGGTTGGGGTCGCGAGTTCGAGCCTCGTTTCCCGCTCCAATAAAACCAGATATTTGTTCTTGGCGTTTCCAAATCACAACATCTTTCTCATGCTAATTAACGTTGTAAAGCAAGCAACGTTTTTCCAGTGATTACGGCGGGGTGGCAGAGTGGTCATGCAGCGGCCTGCAAAGCCGTCTACGCCGGTTCGATTCCGACCCCCGCCTCCAAAAATATATCAGCAACAATCGCCCGGGTGGTGAAATTGGTAGACACAAGGGACTTAAAATCCCTCGGACCTTAAAGTCCGTGCCGGTTCGATTCCGGCCCCGGGCACCATTCCATATAAGGTTCAATCAGTAACAAATCATGCAATATCAATCAATAAAGTGGTTTTTGCTGATACTACTGGTGTAACAAAATACCGCATTTATCTTATAATCACTGCGCCATGATTACATCACAAGTATGGCTACTTTCCAGAAGAATCATAGGTGTCAGACTTGAATGGTTTTTTTCTTTCACTCACACAAAAGACAATCAAGTTATTGTGCAAAGGATCTAAGTGGACCTTGCGGGTTGCACGAGTTCGATGATCTCCATGCGGTTGTTGGCATCAGGATGCCTCGCTGACGGTCCCTCCGTGAGAATCACCAGATTCCCCTCTATTCCATGGTGCCTGAGCCATTTGCTTGTGTACGCTTTCCAGTCTTGAGGATGCTCCCTTTCATGAACCGGGTAAATACCCCATGAAAATTGCAGAGCCTGGCAGGTTGTTTCCTGGGAACTGACGGCGACAATCCACACAGAAGGCCTGAAGCGAGCGAGGCTTCTGGCCGTGGCGCCGCTTTTGGTGGGAATGAATACGGCCGCCGGGGATGCATAGGCAAGACTTGCCTCAACGCCGATGGCTATGAGGTGTAACGGGCGAAGCTTCCCCCTCAGATCAACCCCTTTAAACAACTCTTTTACAGTAATTTGATTTTGCTGGGGTTCGATGGCCGCAGCGATTTTCACGAGCATCGCCACGGCATCCACCGGATACTTCCCCATGGCGGACTCTCCGGAGAGCATCACGCAGTCGGTGCCGTCCAGAATTGCATTGGCCACGTCCGTCGATTCGGCCCTGGTGGGCCTTCGGAAGGTTGTCATGGATTCGAGCATCTGGGTCGCGGTTATCACGGGCTTCCCAAGGATGTTGGCCTGCCGCATCAAGCGCTTCTGCGCGACAGCCATTTGTTCGATCGGTATTTCCACCCCCAGATCCCCTCGGGCAATCATGATCCCATCCGCTTCGTACAAAATGCTTTCTATTTGATCCAGGGCCCGGCTTCGTTCGATTTTGGCGATGATGAAGGGGTTGTGTCCCATATTCGTGGCCGCCTCGCGGACTTGTGCGATGTCCTTCCCCGACTCCACAAAGGATTGGCTCACAGCATCCACACCCTGCTCCAAGGCAAAGCGGAGGCATTCCTTGTCCCAGTCCGTGAACGCCGTGATCCCCAAATCGATGCCAGGGAGATTCAGACCTTTACGGGAACGCAACTCGCCTCCCACAACCACTTTGCAGCGCACATTTTCCTGAGCAACCTGCAAAACCTCCAGTTGGATAAAACCATCGTTCAAGTACAGGGCATCACCTGGTTTGACGGCATTGGGAAGGCGTGAAAAATTGACCGACGCACCTGTCACATCCCCGAGAATCTCTCTGGTGGTGAGAGTGAAAATTTCTCCGGCCTCAAGTTCCACGGGCTCTTTTCTGAGCTTCCCAATGCGCATCTTGGGGCCGCTCAGGTCCGCCATGATGGCCAGCTGGCGGTTCGTGGCACGGGATGCGGCACGCAGGTTGTCAATGGCCCTCTTGTGACTCTCAAAATCCCCGTGGGAAAAGTTGAGTCGTGCCACATTCATTCCAGCCAGCAACATCTGCTCCATCACCTGCGGGGATTCCGAAGCCGGCCCGATGGTGCAGACGATCTTGGTTTTATTTTTTGGTAAAGCCATTTTCGTCCTTCTGAAACGTTGCTTCTGCGCAATGCAAAGAAGGATGCCTCCAGGTTACACCCCAACAACAGGGCCAGGTCGATAATAAAGAAAAATAAGTTTATACTGCATCCTATGTCAAGGCCACTTCGTTTAGC